>JAUMYC010000075.1 GCA_030528845.1 Eubacteriales bacterium | reverse complement strand
CGGGCTTTCGACCCGGAATCCGCTGTGCGGATTCCTAAACTTTATTATACCATAGCGCCGTTAAAACCGCAAAGCCGACAAGCAAGCGGCACGGCATAAAACAGGCCCCTTCGCTGCTGCGCGAAGGGGCCTAGTGTATGCTTTATTTGGGATATAACGTGTGCTCAGGCGTCGTGCTCGGCCAGCCATGCGGCATATTGCGTGGGCACGGAGGTGAAGCGCAGCAGCCAGCCGCCGTCCGCCTCGTCGAGCACCTTGGCGAAGAGATCGCCGCCGGCCTCCAGGCGGATGTTGTCATAGGGCGCGAGCGGGCAGCTCGTTTTCAGGAGGGCGCCGTGGCGCGAGAGTGCGGCGAAAACGCCGGTCTCCTCGCTGTCGCCGCAGTGCTTGCCCTCGATGGCGACGAAGGATACGGGGATGGGCTTTGCGAGCGGCTCGGGCTGCTCCTCGATGACCTCGCAGGAGAGGTCGTAGGGCGCGCCGATGCCCGTGACCCACGAGATGGTCAGCGGCTCCTTGACGCCCTTGGGCATGATCTTTTGCTCCTGCCGGATCTCCAGCTCGGCACAGGCCATCTGGCGCGTGATCGGCGAAATGAGCACCTGACCGCCCACCGTGTAGCTTTCGATGCGTCCGCAGAGGTTGACATGGCTGCCGACCACGCCGTATTTCGTGCGCTTTTCGGAGCCGATATTGCCCACGATCACGTCGCCCGTGTTCAGGCCGATACCCATTTCGAGCGTGGGGTAGCCCAGTTCCGCGTTGCGCCGGTTGATATCGCTCATGCGGCTTTGCATTTCGATGGCCGCGGCGATGGCGTCGGAGGCATGATCCTTGCTGGGCGCGGGCGCGCCGAAGATGGCCATGATGCCGTCGCCGAGGAATTCGATGATCGTGCCGTTGTGCCTTTGGATGCAGTCCGTCATTTCCGCCAGATACAGGTTGAGCATGCTCAGAAGGCTGCCGGCCTCCATGCGCTCGCTGATGGCGGTGAACCCGCGCAGGTCGCTCATCATCACGGTGAGCGTGCGCTTTTTTCCGCCCAGAGCAAGGCCGTCCGGCGTTTCGAGCAGCTGGCGCACGATCTCGTCGGAAAGGAAGCGGCCGAAGGTCTCGTTGAGCAGCTGGTTGCGCAGCTCCAGCTGCGCGTTGAGCGCCTTGATGCGCTCCATGGCCTTGACGGCGTCGCGCAGCTCGCTCAGCTCGCTGATGTCGCTGAGCACGGCGATGACGCCGATGCGCTCTCCGTCGCTGTGCAGATAGGAGGTCGTGATGTGCAGCTGGCGCGTCTCGCTTCCCGTGAAATAGGGGACGATGTTCTTGTGCGAGGTCGTCGCGTCGTACACCGCCTCCAGAATGCACTGGTTGAAGGCGTCGTTTTCGGAATATTCAAAGAAGCAGCGGGCGAAGCGCTTGCCGACGAGATCCTCGGCCTTGAGATCGAGGATCTGCTCCGCTGCCGGGTTGACATAGCCGATCAGACCGTCGAAGCCGATGGTCATCACGCCTTCCGACATATCGGATATGATGCTTTTGCGGATAAGCTCTTCGGTATTCACTTCACATCATGCTCCCCAAGTCAAAATAATCGTGTTCCCGCAAGAAGGCGAGAGATTTTTTCACGCCGGGAATGCCGCCCACCTCGAGCGTCATGGGAGTGGGCCGCTGCAGCTTGCGCCAGAGGGCGTCCGTCTTGGCCCAGTCGATAGCGCCTGCGCCGATGGGCAGGTGATCGTCGAAATGGCCCAGGTTGTCCGAAAGGTGCAGATAGCGGATGTACTCGCCCAAGTCGTCAAACCATTGTTCGATGGGGGCGAGGGAATAGTTCGCGTGGCCGATATCCAGACAGACGGACACGCGCTCGTCCTCGATGCGCTGCATGAGCCGCGCGAGCGGGGTCGTGTCCACGTCCTGACTGTTTTCGATATGGATCGCCAGATCGTATTCCTCGGCCAGCTGCGTGTAAAAATCGGCGCACTGGGCGACCCAGGAATCGAGATAGACGCCGCGCAGGAAGGGGAAGCAGCTGCCGTGCAGAACGACATGCTCGGCGCCCAGCGCCTTGGCCAGTTGGCAGCTTTCCCGGCAGCGCCTGCGGGAGAGTTCCTTGAAGGCCGGGTCTCCGCTGGCCGGGTTCACGTCGATAAACGCGCCGTGTACGGAGGTGGCCCTGCCGCTCGTGCGATACCACTCTTCGAGGGTGGGGTGGAGCTCCACGTCGCTGATGGACGGCGGAGAATAAAACTCCAGCACCTCGTAGAACAGCCCTTCCTCTTGGGAAAGGGCTGCCCACTGTTCGAAAAGAGCGTATTGCGGTTGGATCTGCAAAAGGTTGCTCTTTGTATTCATTGTTTTTTAGAAGAAGTACGGGCCGGTGAAGTTGTGCACGTCGTGATACAGCTCAGGGTTGCTGTGCATATAGGAGCTGGCCTCGGCGTAGTCTTCCATGAACTTTTTGAAGTGATCCTTGAGCCAGCCGCTCTTTTTGCCGCTGTCGACGTGCTCTTCATATTCGGCGATGGCGCGGCAGGCGTCGACGTAATCCTGCGTCAGGCCGCGGATGCGCTTGCTCATGTGCTTCATGATGACCAGCACGCGCTCGGGCTTGGCGTTGAAATAGCTGGCAAAGCTGTCGGAGGTGATGACCTGCAGGTTGGTGTCCTCGGACAGGGCCACGGCCGTGGCAGAGCGCGGGAGGGATTCGATCATGCCCATCTCGCCGAAGGTGTTGCCGACGGTGAGGGTGGTGAGCAGCTTTTCGGTGGGCTCGCCGTAGTTGGCGAAGATGCCGATGCTGCCGGTGAGGATCTCATACATGCTGTCGGCCTTGTCGCCCTGGCGGAAGACAACGGTGGATTTTGCGAAAGTTTTGACGTTCATCATGGAAATGCGCCCCTTTCAGTATGGCCGGTCAAAAGGCCGGGTGAAGGATCAGTGGTTCATCTCGTGCCAGAAGGAGGCCTCGAAATTGTCGTAGGCATAGGTATCGTAGGCGTCCTGATAGCGGTCGGTGTGGGTCTGCAGCCAGTATTCCTCTTCGCGCTCCTTGATGGCGGCTTCGGCGGCCTCGGCGGCCACGCGGCAGATCTCCATGTAGCTGTTGGTCAGCTTGCGCAGGCGGGAGCTCAGATGCTGCATCATCATCAGCACCATCTGCGGCTTCTCGTGGAGGTAATCCGCAAAGCGCTCCTCGGGGATGAGCTGCACTTCGGTGTCGTTTTCCAGGGCCACGGCAGTCGCAGAGCGCGGCGCGTGGTCGATCAGGCCCATTTCGCCGAAGAACTGATCCACCTTCAGGGTGGTCAGCAGCTTTTCGGTGGGCTTGCCGTAGTTGGCATAGATGCCTACGCTGCCCCAGTTGATGTTATACATGCGCGGGGAGAAATCGCCCTCGCGGAAGATGATATCGTTCTTTTTGAAGGAGCGGATGGCATAGCATTCGCCGGATTCGGCCACGATGTTGTCCACATAGCCGCCGCTCTCCATGCCGAGGTTGGGCTTTTTGAAATGCTGCACGAGCTTGGCGAGGCGATCCTTGAGGCTGCCCGTCCTGGCGCGGCCATACTTGGCGTTTTCGCCGGCCTCGGCCAGAGTCTGGCAGGCTTCCATATAATCCTTGGTCAGAGAGCGCAGGCGGGTGCTCATGTTGCGCATGATGGCCAGCACCATGTTCGGGTTATCGTGGAAATATTCGCTGAAGTTTTCGGTGGTGATCTTCGCAAGCTCGGTGCCCTCTTCGCCGGCGACGGCCGTCGCGGTGCGCGGGAGCACTTCGGTGATGCCGATCTCGCCGAAGAACTGGCCGGCCTGCAGGGTGACGAGGTGCTGCTGGTCTTCCGTGTCATAGTGGACATAGATATCGACGCGGCCTTTGATGATATCGTACATGCAGCGCTCGTATACGCCTTCGCGGAAGATCACTTCGTTGTTCTGAAACGTGGAGATGTCCTGAGCCATGGGTGGTTTCCTTCTTTCTTAACTTAAAATCTCTCGCGGTAAATGTCAAACTTTTATGGTGAGGGTCAGCCGGTTCATGCCTTTGGAGAATTCGTAATCCACGCTGTCCATCATCTTGCGCACCATGAAGATGCCCAGACCGCCGATCTCTCGCTCCTCTGCGGAGGCGGTCACGTCCGGTTCTTTGGTGTCCAGCGGGTTGTAGGGCGCGCCGTCGTCGCTGAACTGCAGCGTGAGCGTGCCGTCGTTGAGCGTGCAGCGCAGCTCGGCCGCTTCGGCGTTGCTGTAACGCACGATGTTGGAGTAGATCTCGTCCACCGCGATCTTGAGCCGCATGCCGATCTTGAGCGGGATCTCCTTTTGTTCGATCTGGAGGTCCATAAACTCGGAAACGGCGGCGACGGAGGCCATATCCGGCACAGTGCGGATGATCTCGCTCTCGTCGATCGGGTTCAGGCGGACGCAGAGCATGGTCATATCGTCGAACTGGTCAGCTTCGCGCACGAAGACATCCACATCCTTTCTGACCGTCTTGCAGATCTCCTCCACGCTGCTGTTGGCCCGGGCGGTGTTCAGGCTGAGCAGGAGGCGATCCTCTCCGAAGAGTTCGTGGCTCAGATCCTGCGCCTCGGTCACGCCGTCGGTGTAAAGGAAGATCGTATCGCCGGGATGCAGCTCCAGCTCCTGCTTGCGATAGCGGATGCCGTCCATACCGGCCAGAACGAACCCGGCGCGGGATTTGTGGTATTCATATTCGCCGTTGGCCCGCTGGATCACGGGCGGGTTGTGGCCCGCGTTGACATAGCTGAGCAGACCCGTTTCGAGGTTCAGCACGCCCAGCCACGCCGTGACGAACATGCCGGCCTCGTTGCCCTCGCACAGGCGGGAGTTGGCCTTGGTGAAGGTCTCGGCGACGTCGTTGCCGCCCTCGACCAGGCCCTTGATCATCGTCTTGGCCGTCATCATGAACATGGCGGCGGGGATGCCCTTGCCGGAAACATCCGCGATGAGGAAGGCCAGCTGCTTCTCGCCCAGCAGATAGAAGTCGTAGAAGTCTCCGCCGACCTCCTTGGCCGGGTCCATCGATGCAAAAATGCTGAAATCTGTGCGGTTGGGGAAGGGCGGGAAGACGCTCGGCAGCGCGGAGCGCTGGATCTGCTGGGCAAATTCGAGCTCCTTGTCGATGCGCGCCGCCGCCTCGTCGATGTAGTGCCGCAGCGTTTCCACGGTGGTGTTGATGTCGTCGGAAAGGGAGGAGAATTCCTCGTTGCTGCGCACGTTCACCGTCACGCTCAGATCGCCGCTGGTGATCTGCGCAAGAGACCGGTTGATCTTCTGGATGTTCTCCACGATCAATTTTTTGATGAGGAAGAAGATATGCGCAAAGAGCGCGGCGAAGACGATCGTCTCCATGAAGGCGAGCACGTAGACCGCTACATCGCGCGTGTACATGGCCTCGGCCTTGGGAAGCACTGTGAGGATATAGTAACCCTCGTGCTTGGAGTACATGCAGAAGCATTCTTCGTCGTTGATATTGGCCAGGAAGCAGGTGTTTTCGGTGTATACTTCGCTCTCGGAATTTCCCTTGAGGTCGATATACTGGCCTTCGTTTCCGTGCCTGTCGCTGAGGATCCTGCCGCTTTCATCGCAGACGATGACGTAGCCATCCTGACCGATGTGGCGGTTCTTGGCCGCATAGACGACCTGCGCCTGGATCCCCTTCTGGAAGCGGGAGACGTCGTAGCCCACCTGCACAAAGCCGACGCCTTCCAGCGCCACGCCTGCGTATTTGCGGGAAATATTGGGCATGAGCGACATGGGCTGGTAGCTCTGCACAAATTCCTTCTCGCCCTCAAGCAGGCAGAGGAATTCGGCGGATTGATCTTCCACGGCCATGTTATAGCCCTTGTAGGCGGCGTTCGTGCTCTGCGAGATGACGCCGAGGGTGTTGATCAGCGAGATCTCCGTCACGTTATGCCGCAGCGCGAGCTCGACAAGATCGTCTCTTGTCGGGTGCTCCGGCAGTTCATTGGCAATTTGACGGGCCTTGTCCAGCAGCAGCGCGTCGGCCGCTTCGGTGATATCCTCGCGCACGTCGCCGATGTTTTTCTCCAGCAGGATCTGCGTGTTCTCCTCGGCGAGCTCAGTCTGGAAGTTGGAGGAGAAGAGCAAAGTGACGCTGAACGCGCCCAGAACGCAGATGAGCAGCCAGCGCTGAAAGGTCTGCGAGATCTTGCGCGTGGAGGAGACGGTCTTGTCGCCTCCCTTTCGGCCCATATGCGTGATGATGGCGAGCGCGAGCATGACCGAAAGGCCGTTGGCCGTGATCATGGGCAGGGCGCAGTGCTTGACGACGTTGAAGGCGCGCGCGATATCGTCGGAATTGAAGATAAAGACCATCAGCATGTGCAGCACTTCCGTCACAATGCCGATCGCGAGGCCGTAAAACCACGAGGACTTTTTGTTGTCCATCATAAACCGGCGCACGGCTGCGCCGAGGAAGCCGGCGATGATGGTGCCCACGGTGCAGGCCATGCGGGTGAATTCGCCCACGCCCCAATAGACGGAGAACCAGCGCTCTATGCCGCCGATGAGGCCGGCCAGAATGCCGGCGGGCCAGCCGAAGATGAGGCCGGCGGTGAGCGGCGCGGCGTTGCGCACGTTGATGACGGCGCCGTCCACCGGGATGCCGAATTCTGTGGAAAACACGGCCAAGCCGCCGAAGCAGAGCCCGATGACAAACTGCCGCAGGGCAAAGGATTTTTGACCAAAGGAGGTCTTGCGCTCGGCCCAGTAAAACAATACGGCAAAGAGGACCGGAAGCGCTCCCGCCCCGGTGAGCTGCAGGATGATCTTGGTCATATTGCGTTATCCTCCTGAAGCAAAATGCGTCGTCCAGAAGGACAGCAATGCTTTTTTCAGTTGTTTGCGGTCGAATGAGAAAAACAGATTATTCGATGGTCAGGATGTCGGTGAAGCCGGTGATGTCGAACACTTCCATGATGATGCTGTTGACGTTGGTCAGCTTCATGCTGCCGTTGGCAGAGTTCATCAGCTTCTGCGCCTTGAGAATAACGCGCAGGCCCGCAGAGGAGACGTACTCCAGGGCTTCCATGTCCAGAGTGAGGTCCGTCGCGCCGGCCACATCGTTGTCCACGGCGGCTTCGAGTTGCGGGGCGGTGGTGGTGTCCAGTCTGCCGATGATCTTCAGGGTGATATTTGCGCCGTTGGTGGTCTTTTCGATGGTCATGCGTCATTCTCCTATTCTTGTATCGTGATGATGAGTTCCTGTCGTGTTTATATGGATGAACTGTATCGGATATGCCTACAGCATATCACCGTACTATTATAGGGACAAAGTGCAACAAAAGTGCAAAACGAGGGCGGCGGCGGAGATTTTTACATTGCGCCGCAGCGCGTTCAATCCCGCGTCACATTTTTGATCCAGCGGTCGCCCCGCAGGCGGAGGAAGGCGATGATCCACTTGAAGCACTGGTCTATGCGCAGGAAGAGGAAGACCAGCGCCGGGCCGAGGTTCCAGACATAGGCCGCCAGATACGAGAAGGGCAGAACAACCAGCCAGCCGCAGATCAGGTCCACGATCATGACGAATTTGCCGTCGCCTGCGCCGCGGTTGATGCCCACGAAGCAGGAGGCGTGATAGGTCGTGGCATAGGCGGGGGCCTGCCCCGTCAGGCCGTAGGCGTTGATGAAGGGGGAGCGCAGCAAAAAGACGATCAGGCACATGGCCACGCCGATGCAGGCGAACATGATCTGGATCGTATTGGAATATTGGCGCGTGCGCGCGTAGTCCTTCTCGCCCACTGTTTTTCCGATGACCACGCATGCGCCGGCGGCGAGGGCGTTGGTGAAGATCATGCCCATGCTCATCATCATCTCCGCCGCGCGGTAGGCCGCGACGACTTCCACCGCCAGGTGTCCGATGATCGCGCTCTTGAACAGGCCGACCAGAGACCACTGCGCGTCGCCCAGCCCGACGGGCAGGCCGTATTTGCGATAGTCACGCCACATGCCAAAGGGCGAGCGCACCAGATCGCGCGGCTTGAGCGCGATGGTCTTCTGCACGCGGAAGGCATAGAACCAGACGATGGCGAGCTCCGTGACGCGCGCGAGGATGGTGGCGATGGCGGCGCCCTCCACGCCCAGCGCGGGAAAGCCGAAATTGCCGAAGATCAGGCAGTAGTTGAAAAAGAGGTTCACGAACATCGCGCCGATGGTGATATACAGCGTGACCTTGACGACCTCTACCGCGCGCAGCATGCCGACCATGGAATACGCCAGCGCATAGGGGATATAGGAAAAGGCGACGATGGAGAAATAGCGCACGGCGATCTGAAAGGCCTCGCCCGAGGAGGCGGAGGAGGAGAGCACCACGCGCAGCAGCGGCCCGGGGCAGAGCTGCGCCAGCAGCACGAACACCAGCGCGACGCACAGCGTCAGCAGCGTGACCAGCGGGAAGACCTGCTTGATGCGCCGCGTGTCCTTTTTGCCCCAGTATTGGGCGATGAGCACGCCGGAGCCGCTCGTGAGCCCCAGCACCATGGCCGTGAAGAAGTTGGTGAGCGAGTTGGTCTGGCCGACGCCCGTCAGCGCGAGGTTGCCCAGATCCACGGCCGTCGAGCCCGCGGGCAGGCCGAGCAGCTCCGGCCTGTTGATCCAGCTGACCATCAGGTCGTCCAGATAAGTGACGGCGAGCGAAACGAGGCTTTGAAAGGCCGAGGGCAGAGCGATGCGGAGGATCGTTTGATAAAAGCGTTTGTCCTTTACCACAAAATTCATCCCTTTCGCGGTTTCTGCTTTGATTCTACATTCTGCCGCGCTGCTCTGTCAACAAGGCAAAGGGGTTATTTTATCATGCCGCAGAGCAGCGCTGCGCTTTGACGGGCAGACGCGCAAAACCCCCTTCGCGCCGGAGTGCGAAGGGGGCAGAGCATTGCGTTTATTCGGTCACGCGCAGCAGCGCCACGGCGACGTCGTTGACATTGGTGCCGGTGGGGCCGGTGAAGATGAGGCCGTTCACCTTTTTAAGGGCGTAGTAGGCGTCGTTTTCCTGCAGCACCTGATAGACCTCGAGCCCCTGCGCGCGCAGCTCGGCGGCGGTGTCGCCGTCGCAATAGCCGCCCGCGGCGTCGGTCGGGCCGTCGGTGCCGTCGCTGCCGACGGAGAACACGGCCATGGAGGCGCTGCCCTCGATGCCCGCGGCGGCGGAGAGCGCAAGCTCCTGATTGCGGCCGCCCTTGCCCTTGCCGGTCAGATGCACGACCGTCTCGCCGCCGGCGAGGAAGGCCATGTTTTTGCCGGAGGAGGAGTAGGTCTTGAGCACGGAGGCGAGGAAGGAGCCGGCCTCCTTGGCCTGACAGCTCAGCTGGTCGGTCAGCAGCAGCGGCTCGTAGCCCAGCTCTTTGCAGGCGGCTGCGGCGGCCACGCACAGCTCGCGCACCGAGCCGGTGATCTGCGTGGTCACGTTATGCAGTTCCTTGGGGGTCTCCTTCGTGAGCAGCTCTTTCACCTCGTCGGTCAGCTTCAGGCCGTATTTTTCGGCGATGGCGACGGCCTGCGCGCAGGTGGAGCTGTCCGGATAGGCGGGGCCGGAGGCGATCATGTCCAGCGGATCGCCCAGAATATCGGAAAGGACGATGGAGAACACCTGCGCGGGGGCGCAGATCTGCGCGAAGCGGCCGCCCTTGACGGCGGAGAGGCGCTTGCGGATGGTGTTGATCTCCACGATATCCGCGCCGCAGGCCAGCAGCTGCCCGGTGATATCCTGCAGCACCTCGCCGGGGACCAGCGGCTTTTCAAACAGGGCGCTGCCGCCGCCGGAGAGCAAGAAGAGCACCGTGTCGTTTTCGCTCAGGCCGGAGACGAGCTCCAGCGCGGCCTGCGTGCCGGAGAAGGAATTTTCGTCCGGGACGGGATGGCCGGCCTCGCGGCAGTCAAAATTGGCGATGGGGCCCATGACGTGATCGTATTTGGTCACGACCACGCCCGAGTCGATGCGCTCGCCCAGACAGTCGTGCGCGGCCTTGGCCATCTGCCAGCCGGCCTTGCCCGCAGCCACGAGCACCACCCGGCCGGGGAATTCCTTTCCGGCGAGGGCGCGGGCCACGGCTTCGTCGGGCTTGACGGCGTTGATGGAAGAGGCGATGATGGCGTCGGCATGGTTTCGCAAAAGAGCATTCATAGCGCGTTATCTCCTTTTTTGAAAACGGGCAGGATGGCACAGCCACCCCGCCCGCGGTTTATACGGATGATCAGAAAATGAGGGACAGCAGCCAGATGCCGATGATGGAGGCGACGCCCATGACCAGAGTGAGGATGGTCTGGGTCTTGTAGCCCTGAGAGGGGGTCATCTTGCCGAAGTTGGTGACGACCCAGAAGTAGGAGTCGTTCGCGTGAGAGACGGTCATGGCGCCGGCGCCGATGGCCATGACGGTCAGCGCGGCCATGACGGGGGAGGCCAGGCCCAGCTGCGCCATCATCGGGGCGACGATGCCCGCGGTGGTGGTGATGGCGACGGTGGAAGAGCCCTGCGCGGTCTTCAGGATGGCGGCGAGCAGGAACGGGAAGAAGATGCCCATGCTCATCAGGAAGGA
>JAUMYC010000074.1 GCA_030528845.1 Eubacteriales bacterium | reverse complement strand
CTTATCACTCAATTATCCCCCCCCTCCAGGGTTTGTGGGGGGGGGGGGGGGGGGGGGTATATTACCCCACCACACCCCCCCCCCCCCCCCAAAACTCCTCTTATATCACCCCGGCATTGCCGGTTCTGTCCCCCTCAATACAGGTTTCTTTTTGGAGAGCGCGAGAACCTTTTTCTTTTCCCAAAGAAAAAGGTTCTCGCAACTCCCCCAAAACAAGAAAGGCGGTTTCCCGATGCTCAGCGTCAAAATGCTTTCCCCCGGCTCGCGCGAATGGTACGCGCTGGCCGATTACGCCGAAAACTGCCCGTGGAGCGCGGGCAAGGCCTTTGCGCGCGCCCTGCGCACGGAGGATTTCTATCCCAGAGACCGCGTCTTTGTACTGCTGGAAAACGGCTGGAAGACCGCGGGCTTCTGCGCCCTCTGCCGCGAGGACTATATCCCGGACTGCATGTACGCGCCGTGGTGCTCCTATGTGTTCGTAGGCGAGGAATACCGCGGCCGGGGCAACGTGGGCCTGCTGCTGCGCGCCTGCATCCAGGAAGCCCGCACGCAGGGCTACGAGACGCTCTACGTCTGCACAGACCACGCCGGCCTGTACGAAAAATACGGCTTCCGCAGGCTGGAATCCCGCCTGAGCCGCGACAACACCCTGCAGGCCATCTACGCGCGCGGCACGCGCTATTGACCGGGAGGAATACATGCTGAACGCACTGCTGGAACAAATGCACTATCCCTTCGAGCGGATCGAGCCCATCCGCTCCAAGGACGGCGTACACGTCGCGCGCGTGTTTTCCGGAACGCGCACCGCCGTGCTCAAGTATTTTGAAAAGGCGGAATACCGGCGCGAGATCGAAAACTATCGCATCCTGCGCTCCCTCGGCGTGCGCACGCTCGAGATCATCGCCCAAACGGACAGCGCTTTGCTCATGGAAGATATCGCCGCCAGTCCTTTTCTGCGGCTCGGCGTCGAGAGCGACCACGCCGACCCCGTGCTCGCCGAAAAGCTGGCCCTTTGGTATCGCGCGCTGCACGAACAGGGCGCGCCCTACGTCGCGGCGCACGGCGCGCGGCTCTACGACGAGACCGACTGCCTCACGCCGGAAAATCTCGCCCTCGTGCGCGAGGCGACCGGCACGGGCAGCCTGCCCGTCTGGCGCGAGCTGGAAGCCGGGCTCGACGCCCTCCTGCGCGTCGTCCGCGCTCTCCCGCGCACCCTCACCTACAACGATTTTTACTACACCAACCTCATCGCCGCACGCGACCGTTCCTTCGCGTTCATGTACGATTACAATCTGCTGGGCAAGGGCTATGTCTTTTCCGACCTGCGCAACGTGACTTCCTCTTTGCAGGGCGCGGCCGTTTCCGCCTTTTTGGAGGCCTACGGCCCGTTCGACCCGGCGCAGGAGGCGGTCGATTCCGTCGCCTGCACGCTCACGACGCTCATCTCGGCCTGCCAAAGGCCCTCCTTCCCCAAATGGGCCGAAGGCTCTCTTGCAGAGCTGCGCGGCGGCCTGCGTGAAAAGCTGCGCCGCCTGCCGCTGTAGGGCGGGCATGTCCTCTGCGCGCCCCATTTTGAGGCGATAAAAAAAATCCTCTGCCACAAGCGTGACAGAGGATGATTTTTTGCACAAATCCTGACGGATCCGTATGCTCCTTCGCGGGTAATTTTGCAATTAGCGCTTGGAGAACTGCGGAGCGCGACGGGCGGCCTTGAGGCCGTACTTCTTACGTTCCTTCATGCGCGGATCGCGGGTCAGATAGCCGGCCTTCTTGATGGCGTCCTTGAACTCGCCATCGGCCTTCACCAGAGCGCGGGCGATGCCGTGACGGATCGCGCCGGCCTGGCCGGTGTAGCCACCGCCGCAGACCTTGACGACGACGTCAAAGCGGGAGATGGTATCGGTGAGAGTCAGGGGCTGGCGAACCAGCATCTTGAGGGTCTCATAGCCGAAATAATTGTCGATGGAACGACGATTGATGGTGATATTGCCTTCGCCGGGGATCAGACGAACGCGGGCGATCGCCTTCTTCCTCCTGCCAACGGCGCTGTAAGAAACTTCTGCCATTGCTGCGTCCTCCCTTCCCTTACTTCACCTCGAGCACTTCGGGCTTCTGGGCCGCGTGTTCGTGCTCGGGGCCGGCGTACACATGGAGCTTCTTGATCATCTTGTAACCCAGGGGGCCCTTCGGCAGCATGCCGCGGACGGCCTCATGGAAGGCGAAGCCGGGGCGACGGGTCAGCAGCTCGCGATAGGTGAGCTCCTTGAGTCCGCCCGGATAGCCGGTGTGATGACGATAGAGCTTTTCGTCCATCTTCTTGCCGGTGACCTTGATCTTGTCAGCGTTGATGATGATGACATAGTCGCCGGTATCGACATGGGGGGTGAAGGTAGCCTTGTTCTTGCCGCGCAGGATCATGGCGACCTGCGTAGCCAGACGGCCGAGAACCTTGTCCGTAGCATCGATGACGTACCACTTACGCTCGACGTTAGCGGGCTTTGCCATATATGTGCTCACTGGTATTTCCTCCTCAGCTGTGTGAAAAGAAATCTGTATTATTCCTACAGTTCGCCGTCTCGCAAGTGGTCAGCAAGCTACTGCGACTTTGCCTGTGCGTACGGGGCTAGTGCACAGACAGGCACAATGAAGATTATACCTTTTCGCCCCCTTCTCTGTCAAGCAAAAAGGCTGTGTTTACTATCATTTTACCCTCTTAACCGGGCCTTTGCACAGCCCGAGGGAGGGCCCCGCGCGCGCCTGTTTTGCCGCATGCGCACTCTTTTTCTCCGCGCCGCATAGCATGCCGAAAACGGCCGATACTGAGAAGAAAAAGACGCGAAGGAGGCCTGCTGCATGTCCTGCATCCTCTGTTCTCCCGAAAAAAACGCCCCGCACTTTGCCCTGTGCGAGGCGTGTATGGCGCAGCTTTGCCGGCTCGACAGCCGGCGCTATGCGTGGTATCAGGGCGCCGTGAAGCGCGCTCTCTTCCCCCCTGCGCGGCCTCAGTTGCCCCTGAGCTTGCCGCCCGTCAGCTTGCCGGCCATCTTGGAGCCGGCGGCCTGCTTGTTCAGGATCTCGGAATCATAGGAGAAGACGCTGGCCGCGCGTTCGGCCCTGTCGCGGTAGGCGAAGACGATCATCTCGTCGAGCAGCTGCTTGTACAGCGTGCCGGTGGGCTCCCAGAGATAGAACGCGAGCGAGCCGGGGATGGTGTTGATCTCGCAGATGTAGAATTCGTTCGTGTCCGCATCGATGATATAGTCGATGCGCACGCAGCCCTTGAGATCCATCTCGCGGAAGACCCGCACGGAGAGCTGCTGGATCTCCTTGGTCATCTCCTCGCCGATGGGCGCGGGGATCTGCCTTGCAAGGCTGGTCATGCCCTTGCTCTGGCCGCCCTTGGCGGATTTGATGTACTTGATATCAAAGGAAAGCAGCCCGCCGGAGACCTGCTCGGGCATCTCCAGCACGGAGGGGCGCACATAGCCCGCATAGCCCAGCACAGAGCAGTTGACCTCCAGCCGGTTCTTAATGCCCCTCTCGACGATGATGCGCCTGTCATAGGCCGCCGCCACGTCGATGGCGTGCTCCAGGCCCTCGCGGTCGTCCGCGCGGGAGATGCCGATGGAGGAGCCGAGGTTGGCCGGCTTGACGAACATGGGATAGGGCAGATTCTTCTCCAGCCGCTCGACGACCGCGTCCTTCTTCTCCGCCCATTCGGCCCTGTCGAGCCACTGGCTCTCCAGCACAGGGAAGCCGCAGCCCCGGAAGAAGGTCTTCATGGCGATCTTATCCATGCCGATGGCGGAGCCCAGCACGCCCGAGGAGGCGTAGGGAACGCCGAAGAGCTCCAGCATGCCCTGCAGAGTGCCGTCCTCGCCGTTGAGGCCGTGCATGACGGGCAGCGCCACGTCCGCCACCTTCAGCACTTCGCAGTTTTTGCTGAAAAAGCCCTTTTTATCCGTCGGCCATGCGCGCAGCACGAGCTTGCCGTCCTCTCCGGAGGGCAGCACGCGGCTGAACGCGGCCTTGTCAAACGCTTTGTACACCGCCATGTCCGTCAGCTTCTCGCCCACGAACCACGCGCCGTCGCGCGCAAGGTACACCGGGAAGCCTTCGTATTTTTCCGTATCGAGCGCGCCCAGCGCCTGCAGGCCGGAGATGATCGAAACGTCGTGCTCGCAGCTCTTTCCGCCGTAGAGCACCGCCACCCTTGTCTTGCCCATACTCTTCTCCTTCTCAGCCGCAACGGCCGTCATTCATTATAGTTGTCCGGAAGGTCGTTTTCAAAGAGCACCGTATCGCCCTTCATGCCGATGGCGCCGAGGATGGCCTGCGCCTCCTCCAGACTCGCCACCAGATGGATGGCGTGCTCCGGCATGCCCGCCTCGCGCGCGCCCTGTGCGATGGGCCGGGCGTGCTTTTTGCCGATGAGGATGGCGATGTCGCAATTTTGAGCGATCTGCCCGCCCAGCTCGCGGTTCATCGTCTCCTCCATGCCGCCCTCTTCCACAAAGCCGGGCGTGACCACGATATGCCTGCCCGGGAAGGAGCCCAGCACGCGCAGGGCTTCCTTTGCGCCCACGGGGTTGGCGTTGAAGGCGTCGTCTATGACGGCGATGCCGCCAGCGCCGGGCAGCAGCTGCAGCCTGTGCTCCACGGGCTTGAGCTTGCTCACGCCCCGCATGATCTGCGCGTCGTTCAGCCCCAGCCGCGCCGCGCAGGCGCACGCCAGGCAGATGTTCTTGATGTTATGGCTGCCCAGAAGCGCCGTCGTCACGGGGATCTCGCGCCCGGGCAGCATGAGGGTAAAGCTGCTGCCGTGCGGGCCGGATTTGATATCCTTGGCCCAGCAGCCGTTCTTTGCGCCCTCGCGCCAGATGAGCGCCTTTTCGCAGCCGGCCTTTTTATACAGGCTGTCCACGATGCCGTCGTCCGAGACGAAGAAGGCGCAGCCCTGCTCCTGCTCGATGCCCTCGATGAGCTCGTACTTCGTGCGCGCGATGGTCTCCATATCGCCGAAGGTCTCCAGATGCTGCGCGCCCACGCTGGTGAGCAGGCCGTATTTCGGGTGCACCAGCTCGATCAGCTCTTTGATATCGCCCTTGTGCCGCGCGCCCATCTCCGCGATGAACACCTCGTGCCTCGGCTCGAGCATCTCGCGGATGACCCTCGTCAGGCCCATGGGCGTGTTAAAGCTGGCGGGCGAGGCCAGCACGCAGTATTTTTCGGAAAGGATCGTCGCCAGCACGAATTTCGTGCTGGTCTTGCCGAAGGAGCCGGTGATGCCAATCTTGATCAGGTCCGGCCTTGCGGCGAGGGTGACCTGCGCGTCGCGGAAAAAGCCCATGTTGATATGGTCTTCCACCGGCTGCATGAGCGCCGCCGCTGCCATGGGGATCCACGGCACGAGCGCCATGAGGAGATAGGGCGGCACGGGCGTGGCGCTGAGCAGCCCCGCGGCTGCGGCGCATACGCCCGCCGTCGCGGCGATGAGCCGCTTCATGCGCTTGGTGTAGGCGAAGGCCTTTTTTTCCTTCATGCCCCTGCGCGCCGCTTCCATCAGCACAGACAGCAGCGCCAGCGCGGCCATCGCCGCGATATGCGCGATCGTCTCCGGCGCCTTGCCCCGGGCGACCGCCGTGAGCAAAAAGGACAGCACCGGCGCGCCGACGGCGCAGCCCACGCCCGCCATCAGCGGCAGGCCGCGCATGGCCTGCGGATGGGAGGCCAGATAGCGCCTGTAGCCCGGCAGCTGATAGCTCTCCAGCTGCAGCATGTGCAGAAATCTCAGACAGGCCAGCGTGCAGCAGGCCGCCGTGACCGCCGCCTGCAGGATGCGTAACCAAAGCATGCAATATCCTCCGTTAAATCGGCCCGTGCGCCGGGCCCGTCTTTTCTTGCGTCAAAAAACGCGCGCGCTCAGGCAAAGAGCGCCAGCGCGATGCTCCTGAACTGCTCGTATGCCTCCAGATAGGCAAAATGCCCGCATTCCGGCACGATCGTCAGCGCGCTGTCGGGGATCTTCTCTTCCATCACCTTCGCCATCCAGACCGGCGTGGCCGTGTCCTTCTCGCCCCAGAAGAGGAACACGGGGCTCTGGATCTTCTCCAGATACCCTTCCAGATCCTGATGGATCACGCGGTTGAACGTGGCGCGCATGGAGGGCGAGAGCACCTTGTAATCCGGCGAGCCGTATTTCTGCACCAGTCTCTCGCGCAGGTTTTCCTGCACTCCCTTGGGCAGGATGGGCAGGCTCGCCAGCTTCTTGAGCTTCTGATAGGTGCCGGTGTGCTTCTCCTCCGGGTCTGTCCTCTTGGGGATCAAGCCCGCGGCGCCCGTGAACAGCATGCGCCCGACCAGCTCCGGGTGCTCCGCCGCGAGCAAAATGGCCACGCGGCAGCCGAAGGAATGCGCAGCGACGTCCGCCCCGGCAAAGCCGGCCTTGCGCATCAGCTCCGCCGTCGCTTCCATATATTCCGTCACGCTCCAGGGGACGGGCGGCTCGGAGGAGAGCCCGTGGCCCGCAAATTCGGGCACGAGCATGGAAAACTCCGCCTTCAGATCGCGGATCAGCGGCAGAAAACTGTCGACAGTTCCTCCCCAGCCGTGCAAAAGCACCAGCTTTTTCTTCCCTTCGCCAAAGATCTCATAGCGGATCTTCGCGCCGCATACTTCAGCAAACACCGCTTATCCCCCACATGTCTTTTATTCTTGCACGATATCCTCGTCCGCGTCCGGGTCTCCCTCGGGCAGGCTCAGCCGGCACATGACCAGCGCGTCCTCGCTGTTGTCCGGATAATAGCGCTTGCGATAGCCCACGTCGATAAACCCGAGCTTGTGGTACAAGCTCTGCGCGGCGGCGTTGCTCCTGCGGCATTCCAGACTCATCCAGACCATGCCGCAATCGGCCGCCAGCTGCATCAGCGCCCACATCAGCTCCTCGCCGATGCCCTGCCTGCGCATATCCGTGCGCACGGCCACGTTCGTGACATGCGCCTCGCCGTCAAAGCCCAGCCACATGCCCGCATAGCCCAGCAGCTGCCCGTCTTCCTTCAGGCCGATGTATCGCGCGCAGACATTTTCTTCGAGTTCCTGCAAAAACGCCGCTTTTTCCCACGCAAGGGAAAAGGACGTGCGCTCGATCTGCATGATCTGCTCGATATCCTGCGCCGTGATCTTTGCGATCTCTCTGCTCATTTTGCCCTCTCCGCCTCCATGCGCAGCCGCGCCTCGCGCTCGCGCTCGGCAGAGGGCGCGCGCAGATACAGCGGCAGCAGCAGCTCCGCCGGCACATATTCCTCCTCGCGCATGCGCAGCGCAAGATCCGCCGCGGCGGAGGGCTTCACATGCAGCATATGCGCAGGGCCGACCTGCGCCCTGTCGCCGAAGCGCTCCTTGATCTCCCCCGCATGGATCGGCGCGGCCTCGCCCACGAACAGCAGCTTTTCGTTCTCCGGCAGCTTGTCAAAAAAGGCCGCAAGAGAGAGCGCCTCGTCCTCCAGCACGCGCACGGGCCTCTCCCCCGCGCGGAAGGCGGCGGCATAGACCTGATCGCGCCGCGCGTCCAGAATGGGACACACGACCCCCGCAAAGCCGAACGCGCCGTGCGCAAGGGCCTCCAGCGCGTCGATGGGCGCGCATTTTCTGCCCGCCGCATGGGCCATGCCGCGCACGGCGCACGCGCCGATGCGCACGCCCGTGAACGAGCCCGGGCCCACCACGCACGCGAACAGATCCACCTCGCCCGGCGTCAGGCCTGCCTTTTCCAAGGCGTCCTCCGCCGCGGGCATGATCGTCTGCGAATGCGTCAGCCCGTTGTTGAGGAAGACCTCGCTGACCAGCTCGCCGCCGCGCACCACGGCCGCGCCCGCGCTCGGCCCGGAAGTATCTATCGCAAGTATATTCAAACTCTATCCCTGCTTTTCCCTGAAAATTTAGGCCAGCGCAGCCGCAAGAGCAGCCGCGCGGCTCTCCTCCATGCCGAAGGCGCGAATGTCGATCAGCCGATCCTCTTCGCCCTCGCCCCGGCTGATGCGTGCCTCCAGCCTCGGCTCCGGCCTGAAATCCGTCATCTCCGGCCATTCCACAAGACAGATCGAGCGCGCGTCCATTTCCTCGTCCAGCCCGGCCTCATAAAACTCGGCCGGGTCCTCCAGACGGTACAGGTCAAAATGCTTCACCGGGAGCGCCGCCTCGTAGGATTGCAGGATCGTGAAGGATGGGCTGGGCATCGCGCCCTGCACGCCGAAGGCGCGCGCGATTGCCCTTGCCAGCACGCTCTTGCCCATGCCCATCTCGCCGATGAGCAGCACGCTCTCTCCCGCGCGCAGATGCCCGGCCAGCGCCGCGCCCAGCGCGCGCATGCCCTCTTCGCCGCGCACGGCGAGCCCCTTTGCGATCTGCATCAATGCCGCTTCCTTTCCACGAGCAGGGGCTTGATGTAGCGGTACATCAGGCCGCCGATCAGGCTGATCACCGAGCCCTTGAGCAGATTGAACGGCACCACGGCCAGCAGGATCATCTTCCAGAGGCTGTCCACCGCGGGCACGGTCTTGGCCACGAGGCCGAGGATGCTCTCCACGGGCATGCCCTGCACCACGGAATAGAACGGGACCATGATCCAATAATTCGCCGCCGCGCCGGCCGCAGCCATGGCCAGCGTGCCCACGATCAGGCCCAGCACCGCGCTTTTGACGTTCCTGCCGCGCGCATAGACGAGCGACGCCGCGACGGCATAGGAGCCGCACATGATAAAGTCGGCGATTTCGCCCACGCCCATGGAGGAGGAATGCATCAGGCCCGTCAGGTCCTTGATCAGCGCGACGATGAGCGCGCCCACGGGGCCCATCGAAAAGCCCGCCAGCACCGCCGGAACGGCGGAGAAATCCAGTTTATAGATCGGCGGGATGACCGGGATGCCCGGAAGGGCGTATAAAATAGCGCTGAGCGCGCCCAGCACGCCGATGCGCGCGATATTGCCGGTGGTCCACATTTTGCTTTTCATTTTCTCTGGTCCTCCTGTTGCGTTTTTGGTTTCAGAGCAGATTTCCCTAACATAGAATTGTAGATTCCGCGGAAGGGTTTGTCAAGCATGGCAGGGTTTAGGCGCGGCAAAGGCGGCGTGATCTCAAAAGCTTAACATTGCCCGCGCTTGACAGAACGCCGGGCCGATTTTATACTGATTTTATTGTTCCTGCGGGATGAAAAAGACCGATCTGCCATTGTCTTGGCCAAAAGAGAGAGCGCGCCGCAGGCTGAAAGCGCGCCCGGGTGCAAGCGGCAGTGGACCAGCTTTGGACCGCGGGCGTGCGGGCACGTTACAGCCCCCACAAAGAGGTCGCGCAGGCGGCAACAAGGGTGGAACCGCGGGTATGAAATGCAGCCCGTCCCTTATTTTATCATAAGGGGCGGGCTTTTTGTTTTGCATCGGGCGCTTGCGTCCGCTATCCAAGGCCCTTCGCAGCAAGACCCGGAACAATCGAAAGGGGATTTGGAACCATGGAACTCAAGATCAACGGACAGCTGTTCGAACTGGCCGACGGCGCCAAGGCCTACGAAGCGGCCGACAAGGTGGGCATGAAGAAGGAAGCCCTCGTCGCGCGCGTGGACGGCAAGGTCGTCGAGCTGGGCGCGTGCCTCGACGGCGCGCAGGAAGTCGAGATTTTGGACTTCAGCGACGCCGACGCCCGCTGGGCCCTGCGCCACACCGGCAGCCACATCCTGGCACAGGCCGTCAAAAAGCTCTATCCGAACGTGAAGCTGGCCATCGGCCCGGCCATCGAAAACGGCTTCTACTATGACTTCGACGCGCCCGAGCCCTTCACCACCGAAGACCTCAAGGCCATCGAAAAGGAAATGAGCCGCATCATCAAGCAGAACCTGAAGCTCGAGCGCTTCACTCTGCCCCGCGCCGAGGCGCTGGAACTGATGAAGGACGAGCCCTACAAGGTAGAGCTGATCAACGATCTGCCCGAGGACGCCGAGCTTTCCTTCTATAAGCAGGGCGATTTCACCGACCTGTGCGCAGGCCCCCATGTGCAGACCACCGGCAAGGTCAAGGCCGTTAAGCTCACCTCCGTCGCCGGCGCATACTGGCGCGGCAGCGAGAAGAACAAGATGCTCCAGCGCATCTACGGCACCGCCTTCTCCACTAAGGAAGCCCTCGAGGAATACATCACCCGCATCGAAGAGGCCAAAAAGCGCGACCACCGCAAGCTCGGCAAGGAGCTGGGCCTGTTCATGCTGCGCGACGAAGGCCCCGGCTTCCCCTTCTTCCTGCCCAAGGGCATGGTCCTGCGCAACACCCTGATCGACTATTGGCGTCAGGTGCACAAGAAATACGGCTACGTCGAATGCTCCACCCCCATGATGATGAACCGTCAGCTCTGGGAGCGTTCCGGCCATTGGGGCCATTATAAAAACAATATGTACACCACCGTCATCGACGAGGTCGATTTCGCCATCAAGCCGATGAACTGCCCCGGCGGCATGCTGGTGTATCAGGCCGAGCCGCATTCCTACCGCGACCTGCCCCTGCGCGTGGGCGAGCTGGGCCTTGTCCACCGCCACG
>JAUMYC010000073.1 GCA_030528845.1 Eubacteriales bacterium | reverse complement strand
ATCGACGAGCTGCCGCAGCTGTTCAATGTATTGATGGGCGAAATGAGCATCGTCGGGCCTCGGCCCGCGCTTCCGCGCGAGGTAGAGCAGTATGGCGAATATGAAATGCAGCGGCTCTATGTCACGCCCGGGCTCACCTGCTATTGGCAGATCCAGCCGCACCGCAATGCGCTGAGCTTTGAACAATGGCTGGAGCTGGACATGAAATACATCCGCGAACGCAGCTTTGGGACGGATTGGCGCATCATTTTTCGAACCTTCGGCGCGGTGCTCGGCATGAACGGAGAATGAACGGCCGTGCTTTTGCGCTGTGCAGGGCGCGGAAAGCGCGGTTTTGACAGATGCATGCCGCGTAGTGTATAATTGCACAAGCAACGGGCGAACTCGGTTCGCCCGTTTTCAGAAAAAAAGTGAGGGATCGTGATGAAGAGTAAAGTGCGGGTCCGGCCCGGCGTTCTGGCGTTGACGCTGGTATTTTTGTTTTTGTCCGTTATGCCCGCGTGGGCAGCGCAGCCGCCGCAGGTCGAAGTCGGTATCCACGGCTTGGACAACGACGTATGGTTCACCAAATACGGCAATGTATACTGCGATTGTCCCGCCGAGGAGCTTTCGCAGCTCGGGTATGAATGGGGCGATCTGATCCGCGTGCAGTTTTTGGATCAGACGCTGATCCTCCCGCTCGTGCCGACCTATTCCTATGTCCCCGTCGGCGATCCTGCGCTGATCATGGCGCAGAACGAAGAGGGCGAGCCGACCGGCTATCTGAGCTTCGCTGTAAATCTGGGCAGCTTTGCCGAAGGATTCAAAATGGCGGCTCTGCAAAGAGACGATGAGGGGAACTGGTGGTTCGAACCCTTCGAAGGGGTCGAATTCCCGCTCATGATCAGCCTTTCGATACACGAGGAAGACGG
This sequence comes from Eubacteriales bacterium, assembly GCA_030528845.1. The sequence goes on along the minus strand of JAUMYC010000073.1, from coordinate 9,725 downwards.
TTTTCGGGAGGAATACCTGATGGGCGACTTCAGGCTCGTGCGTACCGACGAGCGCGCGGATTATGCGCACCTGACGGACGAACAGTTTGCCAACTTCCGGCGCGTCGTCGGGTCTGCCGAAGGGACGTCCGCCGTGTATCGTTCCGGCAGTCCGATCGCTCCGGATTCGGTGCGCAGCAGCTTTGCCGATGAAGCGCTGCAGGCTGCGGGAATCGTCACCATCGTCAACCTGACCGACAACCGGGAGATGGCGGAGGCCTATCCCGGCTATGACCGGACCTACTATTCGGCGCAGGATATCGTGTTCCTGAACCTCGGCGTAAACTTCGGCTCGGAGGATTTCACAAGCGGCCTCGTGCAGGGCATGCGTCATCTTGCCGCCAACGAAGGGCCTTATCTGGTGCACTGCACGGAAGGCAAGGATCGGGCGGGCTTTGTCAGCGCCCTGCTTTCCTGCCTGATGGGCGCTTCCGGAGAGGAAGTCGTGGCGGACTATATGGAGACGTACAGCAATTATTACGGCATCCTGCCCGGAACGGATATGTATACGCAGATCGCCGAGTACAATATCCTCCATTTTCTCGAGCTGTATCTGAAGGCGGAGGACCCGGCGACGGCAGATCTGCAGGCCGCTGCGGCGGAGTATCTGCTCGCCGCCGGCCTGAGCGAAGAAGAGCTGGCGGCGCTGATGGAGCGCCTCGGCTGCGCGCCTGCGTCCGATAGCGTCTATGTCGTGCAGCGCGGCGACTGCCTCAGCCGTATCGCTGCAGAAATGCTGGGCAGCGCGTCCCGCTGGGAGGAGATCTTCGACGCGAATCGGGACAGCATTGAGGATGCGGATCTGATCTACATCGGACAGGAGCTGCTCCTGCCGAATCCGTAAGAAAACGGGCCGCATCTCCGAAGAGGACAAAGACCATGGCGCGCGCCATGGTCTTTTGTATGCGCGGCAGCCGAAAGCAGCCAACGGCGGGATATGGCATTGACAGAGCGTGGACGATACCGTAATATGAAGCGTGGTACGGCACGCCCGGTTTGCTGCGGGCTGCCCGGAGAATGCACGGAAGAGAAGGGGAAAACGCATGGAATCGACGGAAGAGCTGTTCCTTTCCCGGGCTTGCCGCAAAGCGTGGGAGGATTACCTGCGCGCGCTGCGGCGGGAGGATGTTCCGTGCTGGGATTATATTATTCTGACGGCGTCCAACGAGCGGCAGGCCGAGGGGTTTCGCATGCAGCTTGAAGAGCGGAGGGCAGCGGGGCTGTTGCCCCTGCACATCCGCTTTGCCGTGCTGCCGGATCCCGAGGGCAGGCGCGTGGGCAGCGGCGGCGCAACGCTGCATGTGCTCCGCCGGATAGCGCAGCGCGAGGGCGGCTTTGCGGGCAGGCGCGTGCTGGTCATCCACAGCGGCGGCGACAGCAAGCGCGTACCGCAGTATTCCGCGCTCGGCAAGCTCTTTTCGCCCGTGCCGCGCTTGCTGCCGGACGGGCGCGCTTCCACTCTTTTTGACGAACTGCTCATCGGCCTGAGCGGCGTCCCCGCGCGCTTTGACGAGGGCATGCTGCTGTTGTCCGGCGATGTACTGCTCCTCTTTGATGCTGGGCAGATCGCCCTGCCCGCAGAGGGAGCGGCGGCGCTCTCCTTCAAGGAGGACGCGCAGACCGGCAAAGATCACGGCGTGTTCCTCATGGGCGAGAGCGGAAATGTCGCGGAATTTCTGCATAAGCAGACGACCGGGACGCTCGCCGCCAGAGGGGCAATCGACGAGCGAGGCTGCGTGGACATCGACACCGGCGCGGTCTTCTTTTCCGGCGCGATGATGAACGCGCTCTACGGCCTGCTTTGCGAAGGGAATACATATTCGCAGGAAAGATTCGACGCATTCGTCAACGAGGAAGTGCGCCTGTCGCTGTATGGAGATTTCCTGTATCCGTTGGCGGAGGGCTCCACGCTGGAGGGGTTTTATCGGGAAAAGCCCGAGGGCTGCTTTTGCGGCGCTCTGACCGAAGCGCGCACGGCTGTCTGGAATGCGCTTCGCCCCTTCCGGATGCGCCTTATGCGCCTGTCTCCGGCAAAATTCATTCACTTCGGCACGACGCGGGAGATCATGCGGCTGATGAACAGGGAGATCTCCGGCTATGCGCATCTGGGCTGGCAGCGCTGCGTGAACAGCTGCATCGCCGCGCCCGGCCCGGCCGCCTATAACAGCATTCTGTCGGAAAACGCCCGCTGCGGCGAAAATGTTTATCTGGAAGCGAGCCGTGTGCACGGCGCAGGCCGCGTGGGCAGCAATGTCCTGCTTTCCTGCGTCGAGATCGAAGACGAGACGATCCCGGACAATGTGGTGCTGCATGGCGTCCGGCAAAAGGACGGCGGCGTTGTCGTTCGCATCTACGGCATAGAGGACGACCCCAAGGCGGAGGGCGACGCGCCCTTCCTCGGCGCAACGCTCGGGCGCTTCATGCAAAACAATAATATCTCCGAAGAGGAACTCTGGGACGAGAAGCCGCACAGCCTCTGGAATGCGAAGCTGTATCCGGAATGCGGCGACGAACGCGAGGCCGTGGCGGCGGCGCTGAACGTTTATGCGATGGCGCACGGGCGCGGCGACGCGGAAGCGTGGCGGAGCTCCCGCCGCAAGAGTCTGTGCGAGGGCTTTCGCGAAGCCTTCTCCACGGCGCTGATCGCATGGGAGCGGAGGATGCGGGAGCTTGTGCAGATGGAGCGCGTGGCAGAGAGTATTCGCGCGGGAGAAGCCGCCGAGGAAGCCGCAAGGCACATCCGCATCGAGAGCCTGACGCATGCGCAGAAGAGCTGGCTGGCGGAGCGGCTCGCGCGGGCGGATTTCGGCGAAAGCATCCGGCTCTGTTATTATCTGGGCAAAGTCATCGGCGGCGGGGAGGGTGAGGAATACATCGACATGTGTTTTTCGCGCATCCGCGGGGAGATATTGAAAAGCGCCCCGGCAGAGCCCGGAGCGCGCGCCCGGCTGCGCATCCGTATGGACGAGCACACGGTGCGCCTGCCGCTGCGCGTCAATTGGGGCGGCGGCTGGAGCGACACGCCTCCCTACTGCAACGAGCAGGGCGGCGCAGTGCTGAACGCCGCGATCACCCTGAACGGAGAGTATCCTGTGCGCGTTACGCTCAGGCGACTGGACGAAAAGAAGATTGCTCTGGCAAGCACAGACATGGGCGTGCGCGCGGTATTCGGGGATATCGAGCCCCTGCAGAGCAGCGGCGACCCCTGTGACCCCTTCGCCCTGCATAAGGCCGCGCTGCAGGCGTGCGGGATCATTCCTGCGCGGGGCGGCGCGTTGGAAGACGTGCTGGAGCAGCTCGGCGGCGGCATATCCATGCAGACGGAGGTCGTCGGAGTGCCGCAGGGCAGCGGACTGGGTACCAGCAGTATCCTTGCCGGCGCTTGCGTACAGGTCCTGTCGGCGTTTACGGGCGTCGAATGCGGAGAGGACGAGCTCTACAGCCGCGTCTTGTGCATCGAGCAGCTCATGTCCACGGGCGGCGGCTGGCAGGATCAGGTGGGCGGCCTGTGCGAAGGCGTGAAATACATCACCTCGCGCCCCGGGCTGCGGCAGCGCCTGACTGTGGAGCAAGTTTCGATCGATCAGGCGGCTCTCGACGAGCTGAACGGGCGATTCGCCCTCATCTATACCGGGCAGCGCCGCCTCGCCCGAAACCTGCTGCGCGATGTAATGGGAAGGTATCTGGGCAGCGCCCCGCAGGCGCTGGCTGCTCTCGAAAGGATCCGAAGGATGGCCGGGCGGATGCGGCTTGCGCTGGAGCAGGGCGACGTCGATGCGTTCGCCGCGCTGCTGAACGAGCACTGGGAGCTCTCCAAGCAGCTGGACGAAGACAGCGCCAATGCCTGTATCGAGCGGATCTTCCGCGCGGTCGAGGATCTCATCGACGGCAGGATGATTTGCGGCGCGGGAGGCGGAGGCTTTCTGCAGGTGGTGTTGAAAAAGGGCGTTGCCAAAGAAGAGCTCGAGCGGCGGCTGCGGAAGGTATTCCCGGATGGCGAGGTCTGCGTCTGGCGTTCCGTGCAGATCCGGGGGCGGCGTTCATAAAAAAAGAACAGAGGCATCCTCCGCGCTGGAGGATGCCTCTCGTGTCGTATCACTCGCCGCAATAAAAGCCGCAGCCTTCGGCGTCGTAGGTCATGACCATGCGGCCGTGCAGGGTTTCGCTGTGGCCGTTCACTTCTCCGCTCTGCACTCTGCGCCATGCATCCGCCACGGTGCGGACGAAAGCCGCGGGCAGCTCCGGCGTGCCGTGCGCCGGGCGGATGCAGTCGAAACGCCCTTCCAAAGCGGTCAGCTTTTCAAGCGATGCGGCGAAGGCGTCCGGCTTGCGGTGTTCCCCGAACATGTAGATATGCCCGTCCTGCACCGAATCTCCGGAATAGAGCACGCGGTGTTTGCAGTCGAGAATGGCGACGCTGCCAAGGGTATGCCCGGGGATCGCGATGATCTCCAGCGGACGCCCGCCCGGGTCGAGCACGTCTCCGTCGTTCAGCGGGAGCAATTTGCTTTCGGGGCAGCGCTCGGCCATGCGGCAGCCGATGTAATCCGCTTCGCTCATGTAGAACTCGTCAAACGCGCCGTTGCCGGCCACATGGTCGCCGTCGCCGTGGGTATTCACGAGCACGACGGGCAGCCTGCAGGCGGACTGCGCCAGCGCTTTGGCCTCGTCGGAGGAGGCGCAGGTGTCGATGAGGATCGCATGCTCTGTGCCTGCCAGAAGATACCCGCGCACAAAGCCGTCGTCGAGCATCCATGTGCTGTCGTCGATTTTTTTGATCTGCATATGTTTTTCCTCCCGTTTCGGTTCATTTTTCGCCGTACAGCTGTCGTGCAGCCAGCACGAGGAACATATAGTGAGACGAGCCGCCGCCGAGCACATATTCCGTCTGCTGCCAGAGGAAGGGCCAGGGGAGCAGCTCCGGGAAATCGGGCCGGATGAGCGCCGTGCCGGAGATCACGCCGCCGGGAATGAACGAAAAATCCGCGCGGTTGAGGCCGTAGGCAATGGTGGCCGATTCTGCGCCCACGCCCGAGGCGAAGGAGATCGCATTGCTGCCCGGATGGCAGCCGAGGATGAAATTCAGCGCATCGGAGAGGAGCTGCGGCCCGAAAAGATCCGGGAAGGCCCTGTGCAGGAAGTAATACTGGAAGCCGAGGCGCTGGATATCCCAGCCTGCGCCCCAGATATGCGGGCGATAGGGGATGCCGTAGGGCGTTTCGGCGCTGAGGGCGTCCAATTCGCTCTTCAGCGCGGGCAGCGCCCTGCGCAGAACGTCGGTGAAACCGGGATCGCCTACGGCATGCACGGCGCGGGCGGCGATCCAGCCGAGCTTGCCGATGCGCTGCGCGATCACTCCGGCGTTTTGCAGCAGATGCGCGCGGTATTCCTCTTCTCCGGTCGTCAGGAGCAGCTCGGCGGCGGCGTGCAGCTTTGCGTTTTCCGCCTCCTCGCCGCAGCACTTCGTGGTGCGGTAGAGCTCCTGTGCGGCGGTCAGCGCCTGTTCGGCCAGCTCGTCGTTGAAGCCTTTCAGAACGCGCGTCGTCGCGGCGAGCTGGGCTGCGGTGGTCAGCTCGCGGGGCGGGTTGTCCTCCGTAAAGACCCAGCGGTCGTCGGCGTTTCCGGGGATGTTGTCTGTCATCGCCGCGGCGTCGCCCAGCAGCACATACTGGCGCAGGTCGGAGCAGATGACGCCGCGATACAGCCGCCCGAGCGCGCGATACGCGCCGACCACGGACAGCGCGCCGTGCTCGATCTGCTGCAGGATATCGTTCCTGCCGTCGGGCTGATGGATCTCCACGCGCTTTGCGGCCTGATCGACCGTCGTCGCGTCCCAGTATACGCCGAAGGCTTCATAGGCCAGCGCGAGGATGTAGCATTCGCCGGCCTGCGATTCCACGCGCAGGTCGAAATCGCCCGCGTCGTGCCAGCCGCCGGCGTTCAGGCCGGGCACGCTCTCGCCGCTGCGGTATTGCGTCAGCGTGGAGGGGCCCTGCACATAGCCGTCGATGTGGTTGTAGTTGATCGGCGCCATGCGGGCGTCGTCGTTGTGACACAGGTCGTGCCATACGCGGTATTTTTCCATCACGCGCATGTGGCACATCTGCACCGGCAGAAAATATTCCAGCACGGGCTGCCAGACGCCGCGGTCGTAGAGATCCGGCGCGATGCGGAAGATCGCAGAGAGCGCATCGCCATAGCGCACGCGGTAGAGCCCCTCCTGCTTCACGGCGGAGAAATCCGCCCTGCGGTAGCGATAGCGAAGGAAGCGGCCCCAGACGGGCGCTTCGACATAAAGCACGGGTACAGCGCCGCCTTCGTCGATGCGCTCCAGCACCGCCTCGCAGCAGCCCTCGTCCTGCGCGTCCAGCTCAATAACGGCGATTTTCGGCTGGCCGGGCAGATAGCCCACCTGCGAGACCTGCACGACGGGCTCGCTGCGCCAGCCCTCGACGGCATTGGGCGTGATGATCCATTCCACCGCGCGCTTCGTCGCGCCGCAGGGCACCTCGCTGCTGAGCACGAACCAGCCGTTGTTGTGGTTCATGCGGCCGTCGTACAGCTTGAGGTCGCCGGTTCGCGTTTCGACGGTGAAGCGGCTGAGCGGGTCGTCCGGGCGCACGGTGAACCTGCAGCCTGCGGCGTAGGGCTCGGCGATCAAGTCATCCGCGATGATCGGGCTGTATCCGCTGCCGCCGCCCGCGAGCCGTTCGCGCTCGGCGGTCACGCCCGGTTTCGGAGCCAGAGCCGCGGTGTGCGGGTAGTTGGAGAGCTGCAGGCGCACGGGCCCGTTGGGCTGGCGCGGAAACACGCCCTGCTTGCCGTCCATGATCCACGGCTTGCCAAAAAGCGCGCCCGGGAACAGCTCCATATTAAAGCAGATCTTGCCCGCAAATTCCGGCGGGATGGGCGCGTCCAGATCCACCGTGACGACGACCTGTTCGCCGTCGCCGCGTACCGTCACGGTGTAATCCAGCGTGCAGTCCGGATAGAGCAGCGGGTTGAAGCCTTTGAGATGCCGGTCCATGTCCGGGTAATGCAAGCGCGTGGAGATGGCGTTCTCCTCCGGGCGGAGGGCGCGTTCGCCCTGTTTGGGCAGCGGCTGCCACTGGCCCGGCGTCTGCTCGAAGCGGATGTCTCCGTTGGTGGCCACGCGGCTGCCGTGCATCAGGATGCTCACGCCGCTCTGGTGGCCGTCGGGGTAGATGTCGTCAAAGGCCATGATATCCACGCCGCGGTATTTGAAATAGCCGAGCGCCTGATCCAGCACAAATCCTTTGTTCATGGCGATCCTCCTCTCTGCGGCGGTTCAGCGCACGGGCTTGATGTTCAGGTTTACGCCCAGCGCGTCCTCGCTGTCCACGATAGTCCAGCTGCTGCCGGGATAGATGCCGTGCGTGCGCTGCACGTCGTAGCCCGCCTGCGCAAGCTCTGCGACGACTTCGTCGCGCGCGTCGCCCACTTCAAAGCCGATGTGATGCACGCCGTTTCCGTGTTTGTCCAAGAATTCCCGAAAGGAGCTGGGGCCGCTGAGCGGCTGGTGCAGCTCGATCACAAAGCCGTTCATGGGGATATCGGCGCACAACAGTTCGCAGGAGACCTCCTCGCCCCGATATTGATACTCCGCGCCGCCCTCGAGACGGTTGACGCGGATCTCCGGCTTTTTGACGCCTAGCAGCTCCGCCCATTTTTTTGCGGCTTTTTCGATGTCGGCCACGACGATGTTGATCTGGATAAATCCGGTTTTGCTGATCGTGTGTTTCATGCTTCGCTCATTCCTTTTTTGCATGATGTTTTGCAGGAAAGGCCTTTTTTCGGCGGGGTGCGGCGCTGCGCCTCCCGTCATTTTGTATTGTACTATACCGCGCCGGACGCGTCAACGAGCTCGCCGCGGCCGCAAAAGCGAGGAAAACTAATAAAAACGGAATGCGCGGGAGTGCCGCACATTCCGTTGATCGGTCGTTTTTTTGTGCCGCGCGCGCGGCTCAGAGCTCGAGCGGTTCAAGCTCCACGGGCATGCGCTTGCGGGCGGATTCCATGATGGAGAGAATGGCGAGGGACGTCTTTGCGGCGTCCTCGAGGCTGACGATGAATTCTTCGCCGGTGGCGAGGCGATCCACAAAGCTGCGGATGCTCTCGTAAGCGAACCCCTTGACGTAGCCGTGGACGCGGTTGCGCACGATGATGTCCGGCACAGTGACGGTGCTGTCCGTATACTGCTGGATGAGGTTGTGGTTGCTCGCGTCGATCGCGATCATGCCCTTGTCGCCGCAGAGGTTGCATTTGATGTCGTTCACGCAGGGGTTGGCGTTGGGGGTGATCCAGCCGTTCTCCATCTGGGCGATGCCGCCATTTTTGAATTCGATGGTGGTCTGGAAGACGTCTTCGGTGGGCACGTTGAGGCCGTCGAGCACGCCGCGGCTGGAAACGGAATAGACGCGCACCGCTTCGTCGTGAAAGAGCCACTGCAGGGTGTCGAAGCTGTGGCTGCCGAGGAACCAGAGGATGGAAGAGCTCGCCGCCCAGGGGAGCATGTCCGTGGCGACCCATTTGATATCGTTCAGGCGGAAATACGCGCTGCGCAGGGCGCCCAGCTCGCCGCGTGCGATGGCGTCGTGAGCGGCGGCAAAGGGCGGGCTCCAGCGGTTGTGGAGATCCACCATGGCGCGCACGTTGCTCTCGCGCACGGCCTTGAGGATGCGGTAGACATCCTCTTTGGAGGTCGCCAGAGGCTTTTCGATGAGCAGATGCTTGCCGGCGGCTGCGCAGGCGACGGAGATATCTGCGTGCAGATGGTCCGGCGTCACGATGGAGACCGCCTCGAAATCCCCGTAGGAGAGCATGTCGTCCACGCTGGAAAAGACCTTTGCGATGCCGTATTTTTCGGCAAGCGCCTGCGCTTTTTCGGTGTTTTTGTCGCAGATCGCGACCGGATCGGCAAAGGGGTGTTCGCGGAAAATAGCGGCGTGGGTATCTCCCCAGACGCCTGCGCCAACGATGGCGATACGGATAGGCTTCATACAGTTCATCTCCTTGCTGCCTGTTGTTTTTACGATGAAACGGTTTTTGATGCCGCAGCAGGCCTTATTGTGCGCGGCCTGCGCCGTTTTCGGCCAGACGGATATCGGCGATGGCCTTGGCGTAGCCGTCCGCGCGCGGGTATTCAAACATGACCCACGGCTCGCGCGGCAGCGCGGCAAGCATCGGATACCATGCGGCCCAGTCGATGGAACCCATGCCGGGCGCGCGGTGGGAATCGCGCACGCCGTCGTTGTCGTGCAGATGGATGTAACGGATCCGATTTTTCATCACGCGGGTGATCTCGGGCAGACAGCCGTTCACATGCGCGTGTCCGGTATCGAGGCACATGGCGACATGGGGCGAATCCAGCCCGTCGAACAGGACGTCCCATTCGAAGACGGAACACCCGACCGCATTGGGCGTGTAGAGGGAAGTGTTGTTTTCGAGGCAGAGAACGGCGGCGTGCTCCGCAAGCGCGGGGATCGTCCGGCGGACGATCTCGCGGATGCGCCCGAGCACGGCAAGCCTGCGCTCTCCGGGAGGATATGCGCCCAGATGCAGGATCAGAAAGCGCGCGCCGATCCGGAAGCCGGGCCGCATCATCTCGAGCAGCCGTGCCTCTCCTTCCTCCGGGAAGTATTGCCCCAGGTCGTCCTCGGGCTTGT
>JAUMYC010000287.1 GCA_030528845.1 Eubacteriales bacterium | reverse complement strand
CCCGCGCGAGGGCAACGGCTGGAGCTTCAAGCATGCCCGCCGCCTGTGGAGCCTGGCGGACAACGGATTCCTGCGCTATGAGCTGCTGGGCAACTTCGACAAGGCGATGCTCAAGCTCGTCAAGGAGAACAAGACGCTCGAGTGCCCGTGGACGAACTGCCTGCGCCAGCACGAAAGCGATCAGCTGCTCGTCTTTGAGCGCGCGGGTCTGATCTTCGTGTTCAATTTCCATCCGACCAATTCCCAGACCGGCATGTTCATCCCGACGCAGAATCTGGGCGATTACAAGGTCGTGCTCTCCAGCGACGACAAGGAGTTCGGCGGATTTGAGCGCATCGACAAGAACGTGGTCTATCACACCTGGGATAACGACTACACCTACGGCAGCGGCTTTGCGATCTACATGCCGGCGCGCACCTGCGTTGTGCTCAAGAAGGTCTGATCGCCGCAGGAACATACGACATATCGATAAGGAAACCTGAACATCCATGAATAAGAAACCCTTTCTGCCTGCCGCGCGCGCCGCGGCAGGCCTCCTTGCGCTGATGGCTGCGCTGGGAGCTTCCTGTGCGGCGGCGGAGTTTGCGCCGCTGCCGATTGACGATTCTCCCGCGCCCAAGGCCAAGGCGGAAAACTATCTGCCGGAATTTGGCGGCTATGAGGACGAGAGCCTGAAGGTCTCCATCGAGACGACGCGCGAATACGACACCACGATCACCATTGCCCGCGTCAGGATCACCCATCCCTCCCAGATGCGCACGGCGATGGCGGATAAGTACGGCTCTACGCGCTCGGCGCTTCCGCGCATCATCACCAAGAGGATGAACTCCGTCTTCGCGGTGAACGGCGACTTCTTCAATTTCCATACCAAGGGCTATCTCGTGCGCCATGGCAAGGTATACCGCGAGAATCCCGTTGCGGAAATGGACATGCTGATCATCGACGAGAAGGGCGATTTCCACATCATCACCGATCCGACGATGGAGAAGATCGCGGCGTTTGACGGCGAGATGGTCAATACGTTCACGTTTGGCCCGGCGCTGATTGAAAACGGCGAGCTGGTCAAGGACAACTATCAGGACGATATCGGCTACGACAAGAAGACGCAGCGCATGGTGATGGCGCAGGACGGCCCGCTCTCCTATGTCTTTGTGGCGACGGAAGGCCCGGAAAACAAGGGCTCCAAGGGCCTGACGATTCCGGAGCTGATGGAGTTTGTCAGCAAGCTGGGCCTTCAGACGGCGTATAATCTGGACGGAGGCTCTTCCTGCGCGATGCTGCTGGGCAACGATAAGATTAACAGCCTCTCCTCCGGCAAAGTGCGCCCGCTGTGCGATATCCTGTATTTTGCGACGCTGGTGCAGTAAGAGAATACAGATATTTGATTTTGTGATACAACCTCTCCGTCACGGCTGGCGCCGTGCCACCTCCCCTTCACAGGGGATGCAAGGGTTTGGGGAAACTGTATGCCTGCCAGATTGGCAGGCATTTTCTGAAAGGAACGTGCACATGACCGTTTTGCTTCTGGGCGACATCACATCCCGCAGCCGCGTGGCGCTGCGCATGCTCACGGCGGTGCTGGAGGAACGCGGCCATGAGGTGCTTATGCTCCCCACGGTGCTGATCTCCAACACGCTCAACCTGGGTAAGCATGCGATGCTCGATACGACGGACTATCTCCTTGAAACGCTAAAAACGTGGAAGGAGTTAGGAATCCACTGTGATCTGGCGTATATCGGCTATGTCACCGGCATGAAGCAGGCGCTGGCGCTGGCGGATGTTGCGGATGATCTGCGCGCGCAGGGGGTGAAGGTGGTTGTCGATCCGATCCTCGGGGACAACGGGCGGCGCTATCATTCCATCACGCCGGAGCAGGTGCAGGGCATGGAGCTGCTGTGCGGCCATGCCGATCTGATCACGCCGAACATGACGGAGGCATGTCTGCTCTGCGGCGCGGAATATGAAGCGGACATGCGCGAGGGGCGCGGGATGGACGCTGCAAAAGCGCTGGGCGGCAAAGCGCGAAGCGTGCTGATCACCAGCGCGTCGACGCCGGATGTCAGGGACGCCATCGCCGGCTTTGATGCGCAGACGGGCGAGGTATTCTGCGTGCCGTTTGAGCGCGTGCCGGGCCATCATTGGGGAACGGGCGACCTGTTTACCGGCCTGATGATGGATGGGCTGATGGGCGGCATGCCGCTTGAGGCGGCGGCGCGGGACGCTGCGATGCATGTCGCGGCGCAGCTAAGGGGCGAGGAGAAGAGCCTGCTGCCCCGGCAGTAAAACAGAATCATGGGAAGCGTACGCTGCTTGGGCGTGCGCTTTGTCTTTGGAGAAATGCGTTTATCCGCACAAGCAGGAGGTAAAATAACACCCGGAAGATGAAAGGAGGCGCAGAAAAAAGAGAAAAATGCCGCGTGTCTGCATAATTCCTAGTAAAATGTGTGAAAATAAT
>JAUMYC010000072.1:5106-10708 GCA_030528845.1 Eubacteriales bacterium | reverse complement strand
CTATGTGCTCAAGCTCCCGCCGCTGTGGGTCTATTTCATCCTCTTTATGGACGAAACGGTGAAGATGGTGCCCAATTTCATCCGCTATACGCAGAAAAAATGGGTGCGCAACATCACAAGAGACATGGCCGCGCTGGACTGACGCCGCGCCGAATAAAATACTCCCTGCAAACCGCTCCCGGGCATTGACTTGCGGAGCGGTTCGCTTTATACTTATACTTAGGCAGCAAACATTTATGCCTGCGAAAGGAGATCAATCCGAGATGAAAAAAATCCCCTTCAGTTTTGATTGGACCCGCATGGACGGCCGCGCCCGCTTCTTTGGCATGGGCGGCCCAGCTGTGAAGGTCGATCTTCCGGACGATTTCTGTATCGACAAAGAACGCGACCCCAAAACTCCCGGCGGCGCTTCGGTGGGCTTTATCCCCGGCGGCGAAGCCACCTACAAAAAAGATTTCAAAACGCCCGAAGATTGGGCCGGAAAAACCGTGCTGCTGGGCATCGACGGCGCCTATATGAACGCCGAGGTGACCCTGAACAACAACCTGCTCTTCCATCACCCCTATGGCTACACCGCGTTTCTGGTCGATCTGACCAAGGCGCTGCGCGAGGGCGAGCTGGAAAACCACCTCTCCATCGTCACCTCCTCCATCCAGCCCAACTCCCGCTGGTACAGCGGCGGCGGCCTCTTCCGCGAGGTCTCGCTGTATCTGGGCGGTAAGGTGCGCATCGCGCCGTGGGAGCTGTTCGTCACCACGCCGGAGGTATCCGCCGAACAGGCGACCGTGCGCGTGCAGGCGAACGTCACCAACGACGGCCCCGCGTGCAATGCGCAGATCGCCATCGCCGTGAAGGGCAAGTGCGGCTGCGTCGCGGGCAACGTCGTGGTCGAGGCCGCGCTGCAGGCCGAGGGCGACACCGCCGTCGAGGCCGAGCTGACCATTGAAAACCCGAAACTCTGGGACGTGGACGACCCGAAGCTCTACGACCTCGTCGCGACGGTGAGCGTCGGCGGCGAAGAATGCGACGTCTACGAAACGGAATTCGGCGTCCGCAAGATCGAGATCGACTTTGACAACGGCTTCCGACTCAACGGCAAGCCCATGAAGCTGCGCGGCGGCTGCATCCACCACGACAACACGCTGCTGGGCTCCCGCGCCTATCCGCGCGCGGAAGAGCGCAAGATCCAGATCCTCAAGGACGCAGGCTACAACGCCATCCGCTGCGCGCACAACCCGCCCTCCACCGCCATGCTCGAGGTCTGCGACAGGCTGGGCATGCTCGTGCTGGACGAATCCTTCGACATGTGGAACATGGGCAAGAACGCGCTGGACTACCACCTCTACTTCAAGAGCTGGTGGCAGTTTGACACCGCCAGCATGGTCAAGCGCGACCGCAACCACCCCTGCGTATACTGCTGGAGCGTGGGCAACGAGATCCCCGAAATGACGGGCAAATCCGACGGCCCGATGTGGGCGAAGCTGCAGGCGGATTATGTCCGCTCGCTCGACCCGACCCGCCCGGTCACCATGGCCATCAACGGCATGACCGACATCCCCCCGGAGAAGGAGGGCAAGGAACAGCATCCCTTCGGCGGCGACAGGCGCAAGCGCATGATGGACAACGGCCACCCGAGCGACGGCCACGTCAACGGCGAGGATCGCTGGGGCCAGCAGACCGCGCCGGGCATCGAGGCGCTGGATATCGTGGGCTACAACTACCTCTGGGCGCGCTATGCGGACGACCGCGTCAAGTTCCCCGGCCGCGTCATCCACGCCACCGAGACCCACTCCTATACCATCTATGAATACTGGAAGGCCGTGGAGGCCAACAGCAACGTCATCGGCGATTTCATCTGGACCGCCTACGATAACCTCGGCGAGGCCGGCGCCGGCCGCGTCATCTGGGATCTCAACGAACCGCTGACCGGCCTGATCGGCCAGTATCCGTGGCTGAGCTGCTATCAGGGCGACATGGATCTCGACGGCAACCGCCGCCCGCAGAGCTATTATCGCAAGATCCTCTGGGGGCTCGACGACGGCATCCACCTCTTCACCACCGACCCGGACCACACGGGCGTGCCCTACTACGGCATGGGCTGGCATTGGGCCGACGTGAAGCAGACCTGGACCTTCCCCGCCAAGGACATCGGCCGCCCGGTGCAGCTGGAAGCCTATGCAGACTGCGACGAGGTCGATTTCTACGTCAACGGCGAGAAGAAGGGCACCGCCAAGGTCGAAAAGCTCAAGGCCTTCCTGACCGTAGACTACGCCCCCGGCACCGTCGAAGCCGTCGCCATCAAGGACGGCAAGGAAGTGGCCCGCACGCAGCTTGCGACCACCGGCAAGGCCGTGAAGGTCGCCCTCATCGCGGACAGGCCGCAGTTCAACGCCGACGGCATGGATCTGTGCTTCGTGCGCGCCGAGCTGCAGGACGAAAACGGCAACATGGTCATGGGCGAGCCGGTCGAGCTGCACGCCTCCGTCTCCGGCAAGGGCACGCTGGCGGGCTTCGGCTCGGGCAACCCGAAGACCACCGAGAGCTACGGCACGGGCAAGCGCGTCACCTTTGACGGCAGCGCGCTGATCGCCGTCCGCTCCTGCCGCGAGGCCGGCCCCATCGAAGTGGCCGTCACCGCCCCCGGCTTCCCCGCTGCCATCCTGAACATCGAAACCAAATAATCCCCTCTGTGCGCTTCCCCGCTCCCCTTCCGGCGCGGGGAAGCGTTCTTTCCCTTCTCCATCCCCCACAAAACAGGGGCGCGCATCCCGCGAAGCCGAAACGCCCCATTCCTGCGCCGAAAAAACGCGCAGGAGCACAAAAAAGGAGCCTCCCGCGTAAAGCAGGAGGCTCCTTTTTTTGCGTTATTGCGCAGCCTTGTTGCTCAGCCCACAGGCTCGCCGGCGGTGTTATAGCCGCAAACGAGGCAATAGCCGTCCTCGTTCAGATTGTGCTCGGCCGTGGCGAGCTCGTTGGGGCCTTTGATGGTCGCTCTGTCCCAGTCGTAGCAGCCACAATCGGCACAGCTGATGACCTCAGTGAAGCTGCCGCGGATCGTGTGCGTCTCTTCCGTCATATCCTCGACCGTGCAAAACAGCGGGATGATGATGGTGCGCTCATTTTCGTGGGTGCAGGGGTTCTCGTAGCCGCAGAAGATGCAGGTTTCCGAGCCAAGAGCCCCAATATACATATGCGGCTCGGTCTTCGTGACGATCTCGTCGACTTTGTAGGTCTCAAGCGTCGTATTGCAGGCCGTGCAATAGAGGGTGCGATTCACAGAGAAGCTGATGGTGTGGCTGTCTGCGTCGCTGCTGATGACCTCGATCTCATGGTACACGGAGGGGAGGTCATAGGTAATGATGCTCTCCTCGGGATGCTCGCAGCGCTTGCTGACCGCATAATCGCAGTACATGCAGTTGCCCATCTCGTTGAAATCATGCCTTTCGATGGAGGTGAAATCCTCATCGATGACCTTCGTGGACAGGGCGTTGTCGCATTCCTCGCAATACTCCGTCACGCAGTATTTGCCGTTCACGGTGTGGAACAGATCGTTGATGCTGGTGAACGACCAGTCGTAGATCGCATAATCGCTGGAGCGTTCGCCCTCATGATCGCAGAAATTGACATGCCAGCAGACGCACTGACCGCCCCTGTTGTAGACGTGCTCAAAGAAATCAAGCTCGCAATCGACCACGGTGACGCTGAGAGACTGCTTGCACAGCTCGCACTCGACGATCTCCACCTCTTCGGTCTCGATGACGTGATAGGTCTCGTCGTAGTCATAGACGTTCTCTCGGATGGCACTGTAGCGCACCAGCGCCTCTTCGGGATGCGGGCAGACAGCCAGCTCCGGCTCGCCGCATTCGACGCAGACGTACTCTTCATACTCGTGCAGCGCCTCGTGGGTACGGCCTTCCTCCATCAGCATGTTGGAGAGCGGCTCGTTGCACAGGGTGCACACGGTGTACTCGTAATAATCGCAGGTGTGCTGGTGATAGAACTCGTCGACGGGCTTGATATCGCGCACGTTGAGATGCACGCCGGTGGTCAGCTGCGCTTCCACGGGATGCTCACATTCGTTCACATAGCCGCAATAGATGCAGGTGCTGCTCTCGTCGAAGGAGTGCGGCTCCAGCAGAGTCTGGGTGTAGAGCTCGCTCTCGCCGATTTCCTTTCAGCAGTCGTGTGAGTCGGTGTCGTCGTCGGCGTCTGGGGGGGGGGGGGGGGGTTGCGGGGGGGGTTGGGTGGAGGTCTCGCTCGCAGTGACGACCACTTCACCGATGCTCTCCTCGGGGTGATTGCAGATGACAAGGTTGCACTTCGTGCACACGCCGTCCACAAAGTCGTGGTCGCATTCATACCAATCGTCGATATGCATGTCCACGGTCTTGCTCACGGGGTCGTAGGTGCATTCGGAGCACTGATAGGAAGCGCCCACGCGCTCGTACTTATGCTCCGCAGTGAAGTAGATCGGCTTGCCCGGGTCTTCCTTCTTGAGCAGCATGCCGCAGTCGGCGCAGTAGGTGCAGATGTACGCCTGGCCGTACATGGTGTGCTTCTCATTGTCATAGGAGATGAGGCTGTTGTAGGGGCTCATCTCGCTCACATAGTTCACGACGACTTCGCCGTCATGCTCGCACACGATCTGATAATCGCACACAAGGCACTTGCCGGTCTCCTCGTCGATCTGATGATCTTCACGCACGCCGACTTCGCCGTCGGTAAGCTCGCTGTGCATGAATTCGCCGCACACGCCGCAGTAGAAGTCCATATACAGTTCGGCCGTGTAGCTGTGGGTGGTCTCGTCATAGGTCGGATCGTCGAGCACGACGAAGGATTCAACGCCCTCATACAGCTCTTCCGGATGATAGCAGACGTCCTTCTGGCTGATATAGCCGCACTGCAGGCAGATGCCCTCGTCAAAGAGATGGGGCTGAGAGAAGACATAGCCGTCGTCGACGACCTTCGTCTTGAGGATGCTGCCGCAGCTGTCGCAGCACGCGTACTTACACAGAGTGGCTACGCCATAGTGGTAGTCCTCGTCATAGCGGAGGTACTCGATGTCGGTGGGCCAATACGTCTCGGAATAGCTCTCGTGCCCGCATTCCTGCAGATACATGCAGCCGGTGCACTGGCCGTTCTTGTCGAAGGTATGGGGCTCGCGGTAGGAGGGCAGCTTTTCGACGTCCTCGGCGATCCATTCTCCGCACAGGCCACACATCGTGACGATGGCGCGCTCAGGCTCGGCAATGTGCTCTTCCTCATCCCAGCCGGTGTAGAGGGAATACTCGTTCACCTTCGTCTTCATCAGTTCTTCGGGATGGGTGCATTTTTCCGGCTCGGCATGGCCGCAGACGGAGCAGTAGCCGTCTACAAACTCATGGGGCATATCTTCCACAATGCCCAGCTCCAGCGGGATGCACTCCTGCCTCATTCCGCACAGGCTGCATCTGACCTCTTCAAAGACGTCGACGAGCACGTTGTGATACAGGTCGTCCACCACGGCGTTGACGCTGATGACCTCATATGCGACCTCGGTCTCGAGATACTCCTCGGGATGGGTGCAGACGTTCTGATAGCCGCAGGACGCGCAGCAGCCGGA
>JAUMYC010000072.1:0-5096 GCA_030528845.1 Eubacteriales bacterium | reverse complement strand
GTTCGTTCTCGATATACTCGCTCTCAGCGGAGTCTTCATAGTACCTGACGATCTCTTCGCACTCCATGCACACGTCCGCCAGCACGGCGTTGGAATAGAGCGCATGGAACTCCTTGTTCAAGGGCTCGCAGGTGTAGCCCATGCCGATCCAGATCTGGTCCAGCATCGCAGCGGAATGACCGCAGGGAGTGGTGAGGCAGGCTTCGCAGACGCCGCCCTCTTCCGGATAGACGCAATCGGTCGTCTCGCTCGCGCCGAGGGTCTCCTGCGCGTCGGAGGTGACCTGACAATCGCTGCAATAAGTCAGTACAGTGGTGACCTTGGTGGTGGTATGGGTTCCGTCGCCATTTCCATGGATCCTGACCGATTCAACGGCCTCCTGCGTGACGTTCGTTCCGCCGCAGAGCGGGCAAACGGCCGCAGCGAACGCCGGCAGCATGCCCACGAGCATGAAAATGCTCATCAGCAGGGCTGCGATTCTCCTGACCGGGGTCGTTCTCATGGCAAATTCCTCCTCTATATGAATAGATTACCTATTGGGACGCGCGGTGCGGGTTATTTGTTCCCCCTGCGGCTCATAAAGATCTTCGCGACCTCCATGACCGGGAGCGGGGCGAGGATCAGCACGATGCAGACCAGCCAGACCTGCACCGGCAGCACGGCCAGCTCAAAGACGATGCGCAGCGGCGGGATGAACGCCACGGCCAGCACGATGGCCAGCGAGGAAAGCGCCGCCATGTTGAGCTTTTTGTTGGTGAACACGCCGATGGAGAAGAGGCTCTTTTCGGAGCGCATGTTGAACGCCTGCACGACCTGCGAGAGGGCGAGCACGACGAACGCGGAGGTCTGGCCGCCTTCGATGGAGCCTGTCATATGCAGGCCGGCGCGGTAGCCGATGAGCGTGAGCAGGCCAAAGAGGCAGCCCTGCAGCGCGATCTGCAGGCCGTAGCCGTGGGCGAACAGGCCCTCGCTCTTCGGGCGCGGCTTGCGCGTCATGACGTCCCTTTCCACGGCCTCCATGCCCAGCGCAATGGCGGGCAGGCTGTCGGTGGCGAGGTTGATCAGGAGCAGCTGCATGGAGAGCAGCGGGCTCTGATGCCAGAGGATCATGGCGAAGAACACGGTCAGGATCTCGCCGATGTTGGTGCCCAGCAGGAAGCCGACGACCTTGCGGATGTTGTCGTAGATGCCGCGGCCCTCGCGCACGGCGTCGACGATGGTGGTGAAGTTATCGTCGGAAAGCGTCATGGCGGAGGCGCCCTTGGCCACGTCCGTACCGGTGATGCCCATGGCGCAGCCGATGTCCGCAGCCTTGAGTGCGGGCGCGTCGTTCACGCCGTCGCCCGTCATGGCCACGATCTCGTCCTTCTTCTGCCATGCGCGCACGATGCGGATCTTGTCTTCCGGGCTCACGCGGGCGTACACTGCGATATCGCGCACGCTCCTGTCGAGCTCTTCTTCGGACATTTCCTTGAGCTGCACGCCCGTGACGGCCCTGTCTCCGGGCTGCATGATGCCCAGATCCTTGGCGATGGCCGCCGCGGTGACCACGTGGTCGCCGGTGATCATGACCGGCTTGATGCCCGCCTGACGGCAGACCGCCACGGCGTCGCGCACTTCCGGACGCGGCGGGTCGATCATGCCCACGAGGCCGATGAGGGTCAGATCCTTCTCCAGCTCTTCGCTGGTCGGGTTTTCCGGCACGCTGTCGAGCTCGCGGATGGCGACGGCGAGCACGCGCAGCGCGTTTTCGCTCATATCGTCCACCATGCGCGCAACGGCGTCGCTGTCGCCCGCGACGGCACGGCGGGAGATGGAATCGTATGCGCCCTTGGTCACGGCGATGATCTTGCCGTCGATCTTCTGCACGGTGGTCATCAGCTTGCGGTCGGAATCAAAGGGGATCTCGCTCAGGCGGGGCGAGGCCGCGCGCAGCTCGTCGCGCAGGATGCCGTTTTTGTAGGCCGCTGCGATGATGGAGGTCTCCGTCGGGTCGCCGATGTGCTTCTCCTCGCCGTCCTCCACGCTGAAGGAGCCGTCGCAGCAGAGGGTAGCATAGCTGAGCATGCGGCGCATTTCGGGCGAGTTGTGCTCGCTGATCTCCTCCTGCACGCCGCCGGCCGTCAGATAGCCCTGCACGAGGGTCATGCGGTTCTGGGTGAGGGTGCCGGTCTTATCCGAGCAGATGACCGAGGCGCTGCCGAGCGTTTCGACCGCAGGCAGACGGCGGATGATCGCGTTTTTCTTCGCCATGCGCTCCACGCCGATGGACAGCACGACGGTAACGATCGCCGGAAGGCCCTCCGGGATGGCAGAGACGGCCAGCGAGACGGCGGTCATGAAGATCTTGAGGACGGGGATGCCGTTGAGCAGGCCCACGCCGAAGATGACCGCGCAGGCCGCGATGGCGACGAAGCCGAGCATCTTGCCCAGGTCCGCCAGCTTCTTCTGCAGGGGCGTCTGGCCTTCGCCCGCGCCCTCGAGCAGGTTGGCGATGCGGCCCATTTCCGTCTGCATGCCCGTGGCGGTGACGACGGCACGGCCGCGGCCGTAGGTCACGCTGCAGCCGGAATAGAGCATGTTCTTGCGGTCGCCCAGAGGCGCGTTCGGCTCGATCTCCAGCCGCGCATCCTTCTCCGAAGGCACGGATTCGCCCGTGAGCGCGGATTCCTCGCTCTTGAGCGAGGCGCTCTGCAGCAATCGCGCGTCTGCCGGGATGAAATCGCCGGCTTCGACGAGGATGATGTCGCCGGGCACGAGCTCTGCCGCGTCCACGACGAGCTCCTTGCCGCCGCGCACCACGCGCGCATGCGGCGCGGAGAGGCTCTTGAGCGCCTCCATCGCCTTTTCGGCCTTGCTCTCCTGCATCACGCCCATGAAGGCGTTCAGGAAGACGATGGCCAAAATCAGCACGGGTTCAAAGAACTCCTTCGGGTCGTGCCCGCGCACGGCCACGACAAAGGAGATCAGCGCGGCGATGATCAGGATGAGGATCATGACGTCCTTGAACTGATCCATGAACCGCTGCAGCATGGTCTTTTTCTTGGCGGCGCGCAGTTCGTTGCGGCCGTGCTCGGCCAGCAGCTGCTTTGCCTGTTCCGTCGAAAGGCCCTGCTCTTCGTTCGTATTGAGCTTCTTGAGCAATTCTTTTGTCTGCATGGAATACTCGGTCATACCATACTCTCCATTCCTCTTTGTTCGTTCCTGCGCGCGCTGCCTTTTCAAACAAAAACAAGAACGGGACGCGCACGAGCTTCTCGTGCATGAGTCTCGTTCTTTAAGGCCGGCCAGACCGCCTTCCTCGGCGGCGTGCTGTTGACCGGACGCGCGTATGGCGCAAACTACTCCCCCATGCGGGTTCCTTGAAAATTATAGCACGACCGCCCCTCCCCGTCAATTCATATAATAGGAAACCATTGTGGCTTTTTGCCTCTTTTTCCCCATAATGCCGCCTTTGTGTTTTCTTTTCTGCCCGGCGGCGCGGGAGGGCATTGCCGCGGGCGTGCGGAAGCGCCGCGCGCCAAAGATAATAAAAATGCTGTTTACGATGAAGGGAAAATGGATTATAATGTATACGGAGTATACTACTCGAATCAACTGTAAGGAGTGTTTAACGATGAAACTGTCCCCTCTCCAGATCGCGAGATATCAGTACAGCCCCAAGCTGCCCGGCATGCTCCGTAACGGCATCGCTGAGATCAGCGTGCACAACGGCAATGCCACCGAAAGCGTTGCGGATCAGGAAAAGATCAAGGCCCTCTTCCCCAACACCTACGGCAAGAACGAGATCACCTTCCAGAAGGGGCAGAACACCTCCGAAGCCAAGAAGCAGGTCGTCGGCGTCATCCTCTCCGGCGGTCAGGCTCCGGGCGGACACAACGTTATCTGCGGTCTGTACGACGCGCTGAAGGCCACCGACAAGGACAACGTCCTCTTCGGCTTCAAGGGCGGCCCGAGCGGCCTGCTCGAAGATGATTATGTCATCTTTGACGACGAATATATCAACCAGTATCGCAACACCGGCGGCTTCGACATCATCGGCTCCGGCCGCACCAAGCTCGAGACCGAAGAGCAGTTCGCCGTGGTCGCCGAAATGTGCAAAAAGCACGGCATCACCGCGCTGGTCATCATCGGCGGCGACGACTCCAACACCAACGCTGCCGTTCTGGCCGAATATTTTGCCGCCCACAACACCGGCGTGCAGGTCATCGGCTGCCCCAAGACCATCGACGGCGACCTCAAGAACGAGGACATCGAATGCTCCTTCGGCTTTGACACCGCCACCAAGACCTATTCCGAGATCATCGGTAATATCGAGCGCGACGCCAACTCCGCCAAGAAGTATTGGCACTTTGTGAAGGTCATGGGCCGCTCCGCCTCCCACGTCGCTCTGGAATGCGCGCTGGAGACCCAGCCCAACATCTGCCTCATCGGCGAAGAAGTGGCCGCCAAGCAGATGTCTCTGGCCCAGATCACCGACTACATCGCCGATTCCGTCGCCGGCCGCGCGGCCAAGGGCTGGAACTTCGGCGTGGCCATCATCCCCGAGGGCATCGTCGAGTTCGTTCCGGAATTCTCCAAGCTGATCGCCGAGATCAACGAGCTCCTCGCCGGCGAAAAGGCCGAGGCGTTCAACGCCCTGCCCACCTGGGAAGAAAAGTACGCCTTCATCGAGAACGGCCTGACCAAGGAATCCATGGCCGTCTTCGCCATCCTGCCCCAGAGCATCCAGCAGCAGCTCTTCCTCGAGCGCGACCCGCACGGCAACGTTCAGGTCTCCCTCATCGAGTCCGAAAAGCTCTTCTCCGAGATGGTCAAGAACAATCTGGCCGCCCGCAAGGCTGCCGGCTCCTACAAGGGCAAGTTCTCCCCGCTGCATCACTTCCTGGGCTACGAAGGCCGCTGCGCGTTCCCGTCCAACTTCGATGCCGACTACTGCTACTCCCTGGGCTACAACGCCTTCATGCTGATCCAGTACGGCTACAACGGATACCTCTCCAAGGTCTCCAACCTGTCCAAGCCCGCCGAGGAATGGATCGCCGGCGGCATGCCCATCACCAAGATGATGAACATCGAGCGTCGTCACGGCGCGGACA
>JAUMYC010000071.1 GCA_030528845.1 Eubacteriales bacterium | reverse complement strand
ACAGCTTTTCCGCAACCCAAAATCATTCTTCCGCAAACAGAAAGCCGCCCTTTTCGAGATCCCGCGCAATGCCCGTCGTTTTTTCGAGATAATGCATTCGGGCCGGGCGAGGGCAAAGGCCACCCCTACAAAGTGGAACGCAGAGCTTGAATCGACATTCTTTTTAGAGGGGTTCGGGGGAGACCTTATTCTTTTCCCAAAGAAAAAGGTCTCCCCCGAAAAACTTTATTCACCTCGAATGGCCGCGTACAGCTTGCGCGCGATCAGCTCGTGTCCGGCTGCGGTGGGATGCACGCCGTCGATCAGCCAGTGCGCCGGCGGCGCTTTTTCGCACGCCGCGTCCAGATCCGCCTGCAGCGGAACGAACGTGCAGCCGTGCTTTTCGGCCACGCGCCTTGCCGCCTGCGCGCGCAGGGGCACCTCTGCGGCAAAATACTCCCAATGCGGGTCCGTCGCCGTGCCATGCAGCACGAACGGCTCCAGCACGATCACGCGCGTGTCCGGCGCTTTTTCGTGCGTGTACTGCAAAAGCATGTCGTACACCTGTTCAAAGCGCCCGGCCTCCACGCCGTTCCAGCGCTCGTCGACGTCATGCCAGACGTCGTTCACGCCGATGAGGATGGTGATGATATCCGGGCGCAGGTTCAGCGCGTCGATGCGCCAGCGCGCGTACAGGTCCACCACGCGGTTGCCGCTGATGCCCCGGTTCAGGCATTCATATTCGCCCGGCGCTTCGTAGCCCAGCCGCGCGGCGACCAACGTGGGATAGCCGGAGCCGGACATCCTCTCTACCTCTCTGCTCCTGCCCACGTCCGTGATGGAATCTCCCTGAAACAATACCCTGATCGCCATAGGAACCCTCCCTTTCCGAAATCAGCCGTGCCTCAGCGCACGGAGAAGAGCATCTCGCCGTAAGTGGGATAGGGCCATTTGTCCGCCGCGACGATCAGCTCCATGGCGTCGACGTCCGCGCGCAGGTCCTCCATCGCCGGGCAGACCAGATCTCTGCAGGCGACGGCGGATTCCACCTGCACCGGGCAGGAATCCACGCGCGCGATGGCGGCGTTGAGCCGCTCGAGGCCGGTCTGGATGCGCTGCGCTCCCTCGCAAAGGCGCGCCACCAGCTTCTTCTCCGCTGCGGGCTCCACGCCCAGCGCGGCCTTGGCCTGCGCGCCCTGCGCGACTTCGCCGGAATAGGCGATCACGGCGGGCAGAAGATCGCGCCCGATCATCTCGCGCATGGTCAGCGCCTCGATGCGCACGGTCTTGACGTAGTTTTCCACATAGATCTCCTGACGCGAGCGCATCTCGTTTTCCGTGAACACGCCGTTGCGCGCAAAGAGCTCGAGGTTCTTCGCGTCGCAGAAATGCGTGACCGCGTCGATGGTGGTCGGCCAGTCCAGTAGGCCGCGCGCGTGCGCCTCGCGCTTCCATTCGTCGGTGTAATTGTTGCCGCCGTAGAGGATGCGCTTGTGCCTGCGGATGGTATCGCGGATGAGGATGTTGAGCGCGCCGGTGAAGTTGCGCGCGTTTTCCAGTTCGTCCGCAAAGAGGCGCAGTTCGTCGGCCACGATGGTGTTGAGCACGATGTTCGGGCCGGCGATGGAGAAGGACGAGCCGAGCATGCGCAGCTCGAACTTGTTGCCGGTGAAGGCGAAGGGCGAGGTGCGGTTGCGGTCGGTGGTGTCCTTGGGCAGGCGGGGCAGCACGTCCACGCCGATGTTGAGCTCGCTGCGCATGACCCGGTCGTATTCCAGATCGCTCTCGATAGCCTCCAGAACGCCCGTCAGCTCCTCGCCCAGAGAGATGGAAACGATGGCCGGCGGCGCTTCCTGCGCGCCGAGGCGATGGTCGTTGCCGGCGGAGGCGACAGAGATGCGCAGCAGGTCCTGATGCTTGTCCACCGCAGCGATGACCGCCACGAGGAAGAGCAGGAACTGCGCGTTTTCGCTGGGGGTCTCGCCCGGGTCGAGCAGGTTCACGCCCGTGTCCGTGGTCATGGACCAGTTGTTATGCTTGCCGGAGCCGTTCACGCCGGCGAAGGGCTTTTCATGCAGCAGGCAGGCCATGTTGTGGTTCACGGCGATGCGCTTCATCAGCTCCATGGTCAGCTGGTTGTGGTCGGTGGCGATGTTCGCCGTGGTGAAGATGGGCGCGAGCTCATGCTGCGCGGGGGCAGTCTCGTTGTGCTCGGTCTTGGCCAGCACGCCCAGCTTCCAGAGCTCGTCGTCCAATTCTCTCATATAGGCCGAGACGCGCGGCTTGAGCGCGCCGAAATAATGGTCGTCCATCTCCTGCCCCTTGGGCGGGCGTGCGCCCACGAGCGTGCGGCCGGTGTATTTCAGGTCGGGCCGCCGGTCAAACATGCTGCGGTCCACCAGAAAATACTCCTGCTCCGCGCCGATGGTGGTATCCACGCGCTTGACGTCGCGCCCGAAGAGCTTCATGATGCGGATAGCCTGCTGGCTGAGCGCCTCCATGGAGCGCAGAAGCGGCGTCTTCTTATCCAGCGCCTCGCCCGTGTAGGAGCAGAACGCCGTGGGGATGCAAAGGGTGTTGTCCTTGATAAAGGCGTAGCTGGTGGGATCCCACGCCGTATAGCCGCGCGCTTCGAAGGTGGCGCGCAGGCCGCCGGAGGGGAAGGAAGAAGCGTCCGGCTCGCCCTTGATCAGCTCTTTGCCGGAAAATTCCAGAATAACGCCGCTGCGGGAGGGCGCGAGAAAGGCCTCGTGCTTTTCCGCAGTCACGCCCGTCATGGGCTGGAACCAGTGGGTATAGTGGGTCGCGCCGTGCTCCACGGCCCAATCCTTCATCGCGTCGGCCACTTCGTCCGCCATGTCGCGGCCCATCGCGCCGCCCTCGGCCAGCGTGGCCTTGAGCCTGTCGTACACCTTCGGCTTGAGCCTCTGCTTCATCACGTCCCAATTAAAGACCATGGATCCAAACGTTTCCGGCAGCTTTGCCATTTTTCGTTTTTTCCCCTTTCGTTTTCGCGCATATCCCTGCGGCAGCGCGGCGCTTTTATGCATAGCCTTGCGATATTTGCAGCCCGATAACAGGATTATAGCCGCGGCCCGCGGGGCCTGTCAACGTGATTCACCGGTGTTTGGATGCTAATTCTTTGTGCCTTTCCCCGTTTGCTCTGTTTTCGCGCGCAAATAACGCCAATCTTAGCATGGGAGCGGTTGACAGACGTGCATATTCTGCGTATAATACCTGCATATTTCAGCAAAGCATTGCATATTTATGCATACAAATTCAGTATACTGCATGAAAAGAAAGGATCTGCACAGCATGGCAAAAGTATTTATAGACGGCAGCGCCGGCACGACGGGCCTGCGCATCCACGAGCGGCTCGCGGGCCGCGAGGATATCGAGCTGCTCATCCTGCCGGACGAGGTGCGCAAGGACGCCGGGGCGCGCGCCGAGGCGCTCAACCAAAGCGACATCGCCTTTTTGTGCCTGCCGGACGCAGCCGCCGTCGAAGCGGTCTCTCTCCTGACGAACCCGCACACCGCGCTCATCGACACCTCCACCGCGCACCGCACCCATCCGGACTGGGCCTACGGCTTCCCGGAGATCGGCTCTCTGCGCGAAAAGATCGCCTCCTCCAAGCGCATCGGCAACCCGGGCTGCCACGCCAGCGGCTTTATCGCCCTCGTGCAGCCGCTCATCTCTGCAGGGCTCCTCGCGGCCGACACCGCGCTGACCTGCTTCTCGCTCACGGGCTATTCCGGCGGCGGCAAGAAGATGATCGCCGAATATGAAGCCGAGGGGCGCGACGCGCTGCTCGACGCGCCGAGGCAGTATGGCCTCACGCAGCAGCACAAGCACCTGAAGGAAATGGTGCACCTGTGCGCGCTGGAGATCGCGCCGGCCTTCTGCCCCATCGTGGCTCCCTTCTATGCGGGCATGGAGGTCACGGTGCCGCTGTTCAAAAAGGATCTGCGCGGCTCCGTCGCCGACGTGAAGGCGCTCTACGCTTCCCTCTACCACAGCAAGCTCGTGCATTTTGCCGAAAGCGCCGACGAGGGCGGCTTCCTCTCCGCGGGCGCGTTCTCCGGGCGCGATGATATGGAGATCTCCGTATCCGGCAACGACGAGCAGGATGCGCTCGTCGCGCGCTACGACAACCTCGGCAAGGGCGCGTCCGGCGCAGCCATCCAGAACATGAACATCCTGCTGGGCGTTGAGGAAACGACCGACCTCGTTGTTGAATAACCGCACAGCAAATAAAGGAGACGAACGATCATGAAAACGATTTCCGGCGGCGTCTGCGCCGCACAGGGCTTTACTGCAAACGGCGTGCATTGCGGCATCCGCAAAAACCGCACCAAGCGAGACCTCGCGCTGATCTATTCCGCCGTGCCTGCGAGCGCGGCGGCGGTCTACACCACGAACCTGGTCAAGGGCGCGCCCATCGCCGTCACCAAGGCGCACATCGCCAACGGCGTCGCGCAGGCGGTCATCTGCAACAGCGGCAACGCCAACACCTGCAACGCCGACGGCATCGAGATCGCCGAGATGATGAGCGAGCTGACCGCGCAGGCGCTGGGCATTTCCGCGCAGGATGTGATCGTCGCCTCCACGGGCGTGATCGGCCAGAGGCTCGACATCGCGCCCATCGCCGCCGCCATGCCCGAGCTGGCCGCCGGCCTGAACGCGCAGGGCTGCCCCGAGGCCGTCGAAGCCATCATGACCACGGACACCGTGATGAAGGAAGTCGCCGTGGAATTCGAGATCGGCGGCAAGGTCTGCCGTCTGGGCGGCATCGCCAAGGGCAGCGGTATGATCCATCCGAACATGGCCACCATGCTCGTCTTCATCACCACCGACTGCGCCATCAGCCCCGAAATGCTGCACAAGGCGCTTTCGCACGATATTCGGAACACCTTCAATATGACCAGCGTGGACGGCGACACCTCCACCAACGACATGGTCTCCATTCTGGCCAACGGCATGGCCGGCAACGAGCCCATCACGGCCGAGGGCGAGGCGTTCGACGCCTTCATGCAGGCGCTGAACACGGTCAACGTCTATCTGTGCCGCATGATCGCCGCGGACGGCGAGGGCGCGACCAAGCTGCTGGAATGCAAGGTGAGCGGCGCTCCCTGCGAAGGCACGGCCAAGACCGTCGCCAAGAGCGTGATCTGCTCCTCTCTGCTCAAGGCCGCCATGTTCGGCGCGGATGCCAACTGGGGCCGCGTGCTCTGCGCCATCGGCTACTCCGGCGCGCAGGTGGACGTGAACAAGATCGACGTGGCGTTCCGCTCCGCAAAGGGTGAGATCCTCGTCTGCAAGGACGGCGCAGGCGTGGAGTTCTCCGAGGAAACGGCCAAGGAGATCCTACTGGAAAAGGAGATCGAGATCCTCGTGGCGCTCAACGACGGCGACGCGTGCGCCGCTGCGTGGGGCTGCGATCTGACGTATGACTATGTGAAGATCAACGGCGACTACCGCACCTGAGCACGGGAAGGCAGGGGCTCCTCGCCCCTGCACCCTCGCCAAAGTGGGGGGGGGCCCCCCGTTATCCCCCAACACACGGGGGCAGCCCACCCCCCTGCAGGGGCTCCGCCCCTGCACCCCGCTGCGCGTGACGTCGTCCCGCGCGGTTCTCTGCACCGGTAGGGGCGACCCTTGCGGTCGCCCGTTTCTGACACATAATGTGCAGACATGCCTATATTCCGCCAAGCCCGTAGGGGCGGCCCTTGCGGTCGCCCGTCTTAAAATCCTTTAAAGGGGTATCATTTTTATGCAGATCAATGAATTTACCAACGCCGAGCGCGCCGAGGTGCTCACGCAGGCGCTGCCCTATATCAAGCTCTATAACCAGAAGATCGTGGTCGTCAAATACGGCGGCAACGCCATGATCAACGAAACGCTCAAGCAGCAGGTGATGGAAGACATCGTGCTGCTCTGGCTCATCGGCGTGAAGATCGTGCTCGTACACGGCGGCGGCCCCGAGATCAACGATTTGATGAAGCGCCTGGGCAAGGAACCCAAATTTGTGGACGGCCTGCGCGTGACGGACAAGGAAACGGTGGACATCGTGCAGATGGTGCTCTGCGGCAAGGTGAACAAGACGCTCGTCAATCTGCTGGAGAAAAAGGGCGGCAAGGCCATGGGCATCTCCGGCATGGACGGCATGCTCATCGAAGCAAAAATGAAGGACGAACGCCTGGGCTATGTGGGCAAGATCACCGACATCCACATCGAGCCGGTGGTCGACCTGCTGGAAAAGGGCTACATCCCGGTCATTTCCACGGTCGGCTGCGACGCGGAGGGCAACGCCTACAACATCAACGGCGACACCGCCGCAGCCTATATCGCAGGCGCGCTCAAGGCCGATCGCCTGATCATGATGACGGACATCGCAGGGCTCCTGCGCGACGTACACGACCCGGAGTCCCTCATTTCCGAGATCACCATCCCCGAGGCGCGCGAGCTGTACAAGAGCGGCGTGATCTCCGGCGGCATGATCCCCAAGGTGGACTGCTGCATCGAAGCGATCGAACACGGCGTGAAGAACGTCGTCATCATGGACGGGCGCGTGCAGCACTCCATCCTCATGGAACTGCTCACCGACGAAGGCGCCGGCACGATGGTCAAGGGAGGCAATTGAACAATGGCAGATATCAAAGCGCTGGACAAGCAATACGTCGCAAATACCTACAACCGCTTCCCGGTCGAGATCGTCTCCGGCAAGGGCTCGCTCGTGTACGATGAGACCGGCAAAGAGTATATCGACATGGGCTCCGGCATCGCCGTGACCGGCTTCGGCGTGGCCGACGAGCATTGGCAGCAGGCCGTGGCCGCGCAGATGAGCAAGGTGCAGCACATGTCCAACCTCTTCTACACCGAGCCCTGCGCGCGCCTTGCGCAGCTGCTGTGCGAAAAGACCGGCCTCAAGAAGGTCTTCTTCGGTAATTCCGGCGCGGAGGCCAACGAATGCGCCATCAAAGTCGCCCGGAAATATGCTGCGGAGAAAAAGGGCCCGGAATACAACGTGATCGTGACGCTTGAGCAGTCCTTCCACGGCCGCACCCTCGCCACCCTCGCCGCCACCGGTCAGGACGTGTTCCACAAGCTCTTCCAGCCCCTGCCCGCCGGCTTTGTGCATACGCCGGCCAACGATTTTGAGAAAATGGCCGAAACGTGCAAGAACAACAAGGTCGCCGGCATCCTCATTGAATGCGTGCAGGGCGAAGGCGGCGTCGTGGCGCTGGACGGCGAGTTCATCCGCAAGACCGCCGAGTTTGCCAAGGAGAACGATATCGTCTTCATGGTGGACGAAGTGCAGACCGGCAACGGCCGCACCGGCAAGCTCTATTCCTACATGCACCACGACGTGCAGCCGGACGTCGTCACCACGGCCAAGGGCCTGGGCGGCGGCCTGCCCATCGGCGCGTGCCTCATCGGCGAAAAGGTCGAACACGTGCTCGGCTATTCCGACCACGGCTCCACCTTCGGCGGCAATCCCGTCTGCTGCGCCGGGGCGATCTCCATCATCGAGCGCCTGACGGACGAGCTGCTGGCCGAAGTGACACAAAAGGCGGAATACATCAAGGCCGAGCTCGCCGGCGCGCCGGGCGTGCTCTCTCTGAGCGGACAGGGCCTGATGATCGGCATTGAAACGGCCAAGCCCGCCGCAGAGGTGCTCGCCGCGTGCCGCGAGATGGGCGTGCTCTGCCTCACGGCCAAGACCAAGGTGCGCCTGCTGCCCGCGCTGAACATCCCCATGGACGTGCTCAAGAAGGCCATCGGCGTGCTCAAGGCCGCCTGCGCGCAGTAAAAAAACAAAAACGAACCGCCGGAAGGAGGCTGTCCTTCCGGCGGTTTTTTATGCTTGCAAAAATCTTATTCTCTGCGCGGGGCGAGATCGCGCATGGTACGGAAATAGCTCGCAAGCAAAATAACGTCCGCTCCGGCCCATGCGAGCACCTCGGCCCAGAACAGGCCCCTGTAGCCGACCAGCGCGGGCAGCAGCAGGGCCGAGCCCGTGCGCATAAAGAACTCTGCAATGCCCGAGAGCATGGGCATGAAGGTGTTCCCCATGCCCTGCAGCGCGCTGCGCACGATGTGCAAAATATACAGCACCGGCAGCGTGACGCTCATCGTCCACAAAAACTCGCAGGCGATGCGCATGGCCTCCTCCACCTCCTGCGGCGAACCGGAGAGGAAGGTGGAAATGATGCTCTTTCCGAACAGCGCCATGAACAGCGCGATGGCCGCGGCCGTCAGGCAGCCGGTGATATTCGCCGCGCGCACGCCCTTGCGGATGCGGTCGATCCTGCCCGCGCCCATGTTCTGGCCGGTGTAGGTGGAGGTGGCATAGCCGTAGGAAACGGCGGCGATCTCCAGCACGCCGTAGAGCTTGTTCGTGGCGGTATAGCCGGCGATGAAGGTGACGCCCATGGTGTTGACGACGCTCTGCACGATCATGCCGCCCACGCCGATGATGGCGTTCTGCGCGGCCAGCGGGATGCCCAGCCGCATCAGGCGCACGCTCGCCGCCTTCTCCAGCCGCAGGTCCTTTTTCTTCGGGCGGATGAAGGGGATGCGCGAGAGCGCAAAGAGGCAGAAGACGAAGGCCGCCGCCTGTGCGATGACCGTCGCGATCGCCGCGCCGCCCACGCCCCAGCCGAACACAGCCACAAAGAGATAGTCCAGCGCGATATTGAGCAGCGAGGCCATGACCATGGCATAGAGCGGCGTGCGGCCGTCGCCCAGCGAGCGCAGCACGCCCGCCATCAAATTATACGCCATGGAGATGGGATAGCCCGCAAACAGGATGCGAAGATAGGTCGTCGTCATCGGGCGGATCTCCTGCGGGTTGCCCATCAGGTCCAGAATCGGGCTGAGCGTGAGCAGCGCCACCGCCGTTGTGGCAAGGCATGTCAGCAAGGAGAGCACGACGGAATTGCCGATATACCTGCGCAGCGCGTCGTGGTCTCCCGCGCCGAAGGCCTGCGCCATGGGGATGGTAAAGCCCTGCGAAAAGCCGTGGATCAGCCCGAGGAACATCCAGTTGAGCCAGTCGGACGAGCCCAGCGCCGCCAGCGCATGCACGCCCAGCACGCTGCCGACCACCTGCGCATCCACGACCGTATAGAGCTGCTGAAAAATATTGCCCAGCATCAAGGGCAGGGCGACCGAGAGGATCAGCCGGATCGGGCTGCCCTCCGTCATGTTTCTTACGCGCATTTTCTCACCGTATCCTTTGTTTTTTCCACAGTATACGGCATCATTGTTATCTCCGCAACAGACGGGGCGCGCCGCGTGATTTCTTAATGAACCACCCGCGCGACCCGCCTATCCGGACAGGAATAAATTGACCGGCGGCGGCTTTCGGGATATAATACATACGGACACAAAAACACACGGGAGGCAGAGCAAATGTATATCGCAAACGAAAAGCGCTATGATACCATGGAATACCGCCGCTGCGGAAGAAGCGGCCTGAAGCTGCCGGCCATCTCTCTGGGCCTGTGGCATAACTTCGGCTCCATCACTCCCTTTGCCCAGCAGCAAGCTGTGCTGCACGCCGCCTTTGACGCGGGCATCACGCATTTTGACCTGGCCAACAACTACGGCCCGCCCTATGGCGAGGCGGAGCGCAACTTCGGCCAGCATATGAAGCGCGACTTCCGCCCCTACCGCGACGAGCTGATCATCTCCACCAAGGCGGGCTACGATATGTGGCCCGGCCCCTACGGCGACCACGGCAGCCGCAAATATCTCGTCGCCTCGCTCGACCAGAGTCTGCAGCGCATGGGGCTCGATTACGTCGATATCTTCTATCACCACCGCCCCGACCCGGAGACCCCCATCGAGGAGACGATGATGGCGCTGGATCACATCGTGCGCAGCGGCAAGGCCCTGTACGTGGGCATCTCCAATTACAACGCCGAGCAGGCCAAGCAGGCCATCGAGACGCTTCGCGCCCTCGGCACGCCCATGCTCATCCACCAGCCCAACTATTCCCTGCTCAACCGCCGCCCCGAGGAAGGCCTGACGGACGTCTTGCGCGAACAGGGCGTGGGCATGATCGCCTTCGGCCCGCTGGCCGGCGGCGTGCTCACGGGCAAATACCTCGGCGGCATCCCGGCAGACAGCCGCGCCGCCAAGGATCCGCGCTATCTCAAGCCTGCGAACATCACCGAGGAAAAGCTGGCCATCGTGCAGCGGCTCGACGCCATCGCCAAAGAGCGCGGCCAGAGCCTTGCGCAGCTCGCCCTCGCATGGACCCTGCGCGACAGCGTCGTGACCAGCGCGCTCATCGGCGCGAGCCGGCCGGAGCAGATCGCCGAGAACGTCAAGGCGCTGGAGAACACCTCCTTTGCGCCCGAAGAGCTCGCCGCAATCGACGCGGCCCTGCAGGGCTGAGCCCCTGCCCCGCTTCCATACAAACATACAAACGGCCCGGCATCTTTCGCCGGGCCGTTTGTTATTTTGGATGCAAGGCCTGCTTTCCCAACAAAAAGAAACGCCCCGAAGCCAACGGCTTCAGGGCATTCTGGCGCACCCAAAGAGATTCGAACTCCCGGCCTGTCGCTTAGGAGTAGACCCGATTCAACATCGGGAAGTGACACCTGATGCTAAAAAATGCTTGGAAATACAGGCTTTTTCAGCATTTGCTTTCCCATCTGATACTACGCTGTGATAGCTAATTCAGAGGGATTTTACAACGTCCAACTGGCTCTAAATTAGCAAGCCGTTCGATTTTTGGCGGACGTTTTGAAT
>JAUMYC010000286.1 GCA_030528845.1 Eubacteriales bacterium | reverse complement strand
TCGCAGCCATGCCGGCTTCATAGCCGTAGAAGCCCGGCAGGAACACGTCCTTGTTCGATCCGGCAAGCCCCTTCACGTTCACGCCGTCGCTGCTCATCAGCGCCAGCACGCCGGACGTGCCCAGCGTCAGCAGCATGTCACCGCTCTTATAGATGCCCAGGCACGCAATCGGCACATTGCCGTCCAGCGAACCGCCTGCCACGGCGATGCCCGGCTTCAGGCCCAGCTTGTCGGCTGCCTCCTGCGTCAGCGGGCCGGCATAATCGCCCCAGCGGACGAACTTTTCCGTCGCCATCTTGTCGCGCAGCTTTTCAAAGCCCGGCTCCACCTCGCGCAGGTAATCCTCGCCGGGCAGCTGCTCGTGCATGCCCAGCTCCTTGAAGCACAGCGTGCCGATGTTGGTGGTATAGCGGCCCGTCAGCCGCATGGTCATGTAATCCGGCAGATCCATGATCCTGTCCGCCGCCTCGAAGACCTCCGGCGCGTCATGGAACGTTTCCAGCGCCTTGGGGATCAGCCACTCGGCGGAGATATTCTCGCCGACCCAGTGCAGGAACTCCTCGTCCCGCGCCCTTGCGACCTCCGTCGCGCGGACGGCCTCCTTCTGCGCCGAGCGGGACTTCCACAGCTTCATCCACGCATGCGGATTATGCCGGAACCTCTCCTGCAGGCACAGCGCGCGGCCGTTTTCGTCCAGCGCGAGCATGGTGCAGCTCGTCGTATCTACGCCCACGCCGATGATCTCCTCCGCCGCCACGCCGGACGCCTCCAGCGCACCGCGTGAGGCAGCATACATCGCCTCGTCGTATTCCGCAGGATCTGCCAGCACCATGTCCGGCTTGAGCATCGTGCCGTCCGGCAGCGCGCCGGTGATCACGCTGTATGCCACGGTGCAGCCGCCCATTTCCCGGCCGTCCTTCACGTCCACCACCAGGGCGCGGACGCTTGCCGTGCCGAAGTCAAAACCCATCGTGTAAGGCATAAGCTTCACTCCTGTTTTCCTGATCCGCCGCGGCTTGCGCCCGATGACAGATCAATCCAGCTACAGTATACCGTCAACCCCCTCCTTCGTCAAGTATAATCTGTTCGTTTCGCGCAAAAATTGCAGTCTCCCTCATGGAAGATCCAGTCACTGCTATGTATGTTTACCGTTTCAAACACGAAACGAACACTTTCACGCGGATTTTGATCGCCCTAAAGGCCGTTTTCATACCGCGCCTCCCCTTGCACGGCAGCCGCAGGCTGGAGAGCATCACCATTCCCGACAGCGTGACCTTCATTGACGAGTGCGCCTTCAACCGCTGCTCCGGTCTGCGCGGCATCACGCTTTCCTCCGGCTTGACCGCCATCCCGGACGGCTTCCTCACCAACAGCTGGCTGCTCGGCTCGCTGACCATTCCCGCAAGCGTCACCTCCATCGCGCCCGATGCGTTCGACAAATCGCCCAACGTCACCCTGATTGTCCCGCGCGATTCCTACGCCCGTCAATTCGCCATCGAACACGGCATCGCTTATACGTATGAGGATGCAGACAGCTGGCTTAATTGAATGCGGCGGTTCGGAGAACCTACGCAGCCCGAACGGGGTTAGTGTTCTTTCTCTGTGAGAGAAAGAACCAAAGAGCACCTAAGGGGGGCGGTCAGTCTGCCTATGATCGGTGACCGCCCGCACTTTGATTCCGCTTTCCGCATGATCTTATGCTCCGGCTTACAACACGTTTTCCTCAAGCCATGCCGCGACGCCGTCCTCCTCGTTGGTGAGCGTGTGGTGGGCGGCGTGGAGGCGGACGGGGTCTTTGGCGTTGCCCATCGCGACGCCGAAGCCGGCGGCGGAGAGCATCTCGATGTCGTTGGCGCCGTCGCCGAAGGCGGCGGTCTGCGCGGGGGTGATGTTCAGGCGGCGGCACAGCGTCAGCAGCGCCTCGCCCTTGTTGGCCTTCGAACTGGTGATTTCAAGGTTGCGGCCCAGGGACGACGTGGCGTAGAAGGCGGGGAGCTTGCTCAGGGGCTCGATGACCTTTTCGGGCGTGTCGGGGGTGACGGTATACATGTTCAGCTTTTCCAGCTTCGGCGCGCCCTCGGCGAAGAATTCCTCGATGTCGTCGTAGACCTTGACGCGGCCTTCGGAGAAATACTTGCGGTGCCAGTGCGGGCGCAGGCGCTCTTCCCAGGTGGAAAAGTGATGCCTGTCCATCACGATGCCGTCGCCCGTGAACCAGCCGATGAGCGCATCCACCTGACGGACGATCTCCCAGCCGATGCGGGCCTCCCCGGCGGACAGCCATGCGTGGAAGACGTGCTCGCCCGTTGCGCGCTCGACGCACGATGCGCCGTTGCAGGTGATGACGTAATCAAAGCCGATTTCCTCCAGCGCGGTGGGCGTCACGCACAGCGGACGGCCCGTGCAGGCGCACAGCTTGACGCCGCGCGATTTGAGCGCAGCAAGCGCGGCGCGGGTGCGGTCGCTGACGGTCG
>JAUMYC010000285.1 GCA_030528845.1 Eubacteriales bacterium | reverse complement strand
AGCTTTCCTTTGCCCGCAATTATATCGATCTGATCCGCATGCGTTATGAAAACAGGGTGCTCATCCGTATCGATTGCAGCGATTCCCTGCTCTCCCACGCCGTCCCCCGCTTCACGCTGCAGCCGCTTCTGGAAAACTGCTGCGAGCACGGCCTGCACGACAGCCAGCTGCTCGTCATCGACGTGAAGGTCTGCCGGACGGACGACGCCCTTGCCATCCTCGTGCAGGATAACGGGAGCGGCATGTCGCCGGAGACGCTCAGCCGGCTGCGCGAAAACCTGCAAAAGGACGACGACCCGGAGCCGGGCGACAACGGCCATCGCTCCATAGGCCTGTTCAACATTCACAAACGGCTGACGCTCTATTACAACGAATCCTCCGGCCTGCATATCGAAAGCACGCCCGGACAGGGCACCACCGTGACCGTACTGATCAAAAACAGGCGCATCGGGCTTTGAACGAAAGGGCGCGCCTGCCCCGGAAGAGCTGCTCCGCGCACAGGAACTCAAGCGAAAAGGGAGGACGATCCATGAATAGGAAAGTGAGCTTCAACATCGGTTACTTCTGCAAAAAGCTCGGCGAAAAGGGCGCTCTGCGCTTCGCCCGCGACGTCGGCGCAGACGCAGTCGACTTCGATCTGCTGCCCTATGACGAAAGCATCCCCGGCAA
Organism: Eubacteriales bacterium; assembly: GCA_030528845.1. The sequence goes on along the minus strand of JAUMYC010000285.1, from coordinate 1,810 downwards.
TCTGTACACCCGCAGCGACGAGGAGATCCGCGCGCATTTCGAAGATCTGGCCGCATACGCAAAGCAGATCGGCATCGAGATCGGCCAGACGCACGGCCGGATCAAGGGCTTCAAGAACATTCCGGAGGAAGACGCCTCCCTCGTGCGCAGCGCGCGTCTGGATTGCCTCGCCACCCGGGCGCTCGGCGCGAAATACTGCGTCATGCACACGACCACCAGCATCTACATGGGCGAAAACCCGCCCTCCGACCTCATGCACAAAATGAATCTTGATATGTTCTCTCAGATCCTCCCCTTCGCCAAGCAGTACGACGTCATCATCGCCACCGAGACCTTCGGCGATGCGCGCGGCGGCACCTGCATAGACTTCTTCGGCGATATCACCCAGTTCATCAAGGGCTACAATGCCGTCCTCGAAGCCAACCCGGAATATTCCGAGTATTTCAAGGTCTGCATGGACACCGGCCACAGCCACAAATCCACCCGCTTCCCCGGCAACCCGCCCGTCGGCGATGTCATCCGCATGCTCGGCAGCCGCATACAGGCTGTGCACCTCAACGACAACAACACCTTCTCCGACCAGCACAAGATCCCGCTGACCGCCACGATCGACTGGAACGATGCCTTCGCGGCGCTGCGGGAGATCGGCTACAGCGGCATCTACAGCATGGAGATCGCATTCGGGCAAGACCATTACGGCCCGGATTTTGCCCACGAAGAGGCCGCCTTTGCCGTCAAGGTCATGCGCAACATCCTCAACAGCCAAAGCGCCGAATGACCCCGGCGGGGGCTCCGCCGCGACTGTCCGGATCGTAAAAAAGCATATGAAAAAAGCCGTGCTTCCGGCGCAGGTCACTGCCCTCGAAGCACGGCTTTTCTTTTTGTCCCGGCTGCCCTTTTCCGATATACATCCAAAACCAAACCTCTGCGCAGCGCTATCCCGCGCGGGAACGCGCAGCCGTCGGTTTATCGATCCTTGATCAACAGGAGTTTCCCTTCCCGAACGGATACCTCCGCGGTTTTTCCCGGGATCACTTCGTTGCTGATGCCGTACTGGTATTCGCAGGTGATCTCGGCATCCTCCAAGGGATACTTTGCATTTTGAATGGAAACGCCTCCGGCAAGGCCGGTTATGTTCAAGAGCGAAAAGAAAGCGTATCTGTCGCTGATATGCGCCGGGGCCGAAGAGACGATCTCCATTTCCGAATAATCATCGATGATCACGCCCTTTTTCCCGATGGAGTCGAGATACAGCAGGATGGATATGTTGCCGAGGGTATGATCCAGCCTTCCTCCGATGACGCCCACGAGCAAAAAACTGTCAAAGCCTCGTTTGACTCCTTCCTTCACGGCGTATACGGTATCTGTATCGTCTTTTTCACAGGGAAGGACGATGGTTTCCACATCAAGGTTCGGATTCTCGTGCGAATCAAAATCGCCTACGATCAAACCGGGCTTCGCCTGCAAAGGCTCCATATGCTTTAATCCGCTGTCGCAGAAGATGACGTAGTCATCGGGCTGCAGCGCATTGCGGATGCAGCCGTAATTGCCGATCTCCGCACCGCCGACGATCACACAGCGTCTGTTCATTTTTTCCATCCCCTATCACGGAATTTTGGGCGCCGTTCCTTATGAGAGCAAAATCGCAACAGTCCAAATTCAGCAGCTTCGTTTTCCAAAAAATACGGCACTTCGCCGCGCGGGATCGGGTCTCGCAGCATCACCCGACCTGCGGCGGTCGGTCAGATCAAATGCAGATCTCGCCCTCGACAAGGATCGCGCCGCTTCCGCCTACGCGGATGCGGACGTT
>JAUMYC010000284.1 GCA_030528845.1 Eubacteriales bacterium | reverse complement strand
GCAGATTGGGTATCACCCCCTACGACGAACAACTGCTTGGTGCGCTGGCGATGGCGGAAGGCTGCGTGGCGCAGATGAATACAGGAGAAGGAAAGACCGTTACTGCCGTATTTCCTGCATGCTTGTATGCGCTCGCCGGAAGGGGCGCACATATTGCAACGGTCAATCCCTATTTGGCAAGGCGCGATTGCGAATGGATGCGCCCAGTGTATGAGCTTCTGGGTTTTTCAGTGGCGGTTACTGAGGCTGGTCAAACATTCAAAGAGAAGAAGGCGGCCTATGACTGCGACGTGCTCTATGGCACGCACAGTGAATTCGGATTCGATTATTTGCGCGATCAGTTGGCGCAGAGCAAAGCGGAGCAGGTTCAGCGCGAGCCGGCATTTATGCTGGTGGATGAAGCAGACAGTATCCTGCTGGATGAGGCGGTTACGCCCATGATCCTTTCTGGAAACGGCGGTGCATTGCATCCGCTGCTTCCTATGGTGAATCATTTTGTTACATATCTCAAATCGATTACCGTTAAGACCCTGGAAGATGAGGACGAGTATGCTCGTCTGGACGAGAAATACGATTATATTGTGCTTCAGCGTGAACGTGTGGCGATGCTTACATCGCTTGGGCAAAAGCATGCCGAGCAGTTCTTTCGGCTGAAGTCGCTTAGCGATGATCTGAACATCGCACATATGATTTTTCAGGCCATTCAGGCTCATGGTACGCTCAAGCGGGACGTGGATTATATCGTCATGGATGGCAAATTACAGATCGTCGATCCGCACACAGGGCGTGTGTTGGAAGGCAGACGATACTGCGACGGCCTGTGGCAGGCCATTCAGGTGAAGGAAAACCTCGAGGTGGTACGCGAAAGCGTGACCGTGGCCTCGATTTCATATCAGCAATACTTCAGGCGCTATCCGCTGCTGTGCGGAATGACCGGCACAGCATGGGAGGGAAGGCGCGAGTTTGACAAGGTATATCATATGCCGGTGCGAAGGATTGCGCCGCATAAGCGGTGTGTGCGCCGGGATTTGCCGGATGCGTTTGCTCTGGACAGACAGCAGCAGATTGCCATGCTGGTCGATGAGATTGCAGCGGCAAAAGGGCGCGGACAGCCCTGTCTCGTTGTTACCAGAACAGTAGAGGACAATGATATTCTTGCTGGCGCGCTGCGTGAAAGGGATATTGCCTGCGATGTGCTCAGTGCGAAGGATCATGCGCGCGAGGCAGAGATCATCGCCGGAGCAGGACAATGTGGGCGGGTGACCGTGGCCACAGCATTGGCCGGACGCGGTACGGATATCCGGCTCAGCGATGAGGCACGAAATGCAGGCGGATTGTATGTCATGGGCTTTGGTCATCAGAATACGAGACGCGGTGACCGGCAGTTAATCGGCCGCGGCGGCAGGCAGGGAGATCCGGGTGTGAGCCGGTTCTTCGTCTCGCCGGAGGATGAATTGCTTGTGCGCTTTGGCAATGAGCGAGAGAAGAAGCCGATGAACAGGCGCGCGTGCCTCAGGGCGATTTGTCATGCGCAGAAAACCTGTGAAGAGGTGTTTGCCGCGCAGAGGGAATCGACGCTCAGGCTGGATGAAGTTATCGGTCAGTTTCGTGCGGAAATCTATCAGGCACGATCGAAGATTCTGGAAGGAAATTTGCCTGAGGAATTTGCCCATCTGCCGCCTGCAATGGTGCAGGCTGTGGCGCTTTCTGCAATTGACGAGGCATGGGCGACGTTTTTGCGTGAAGCAGACGACGCGCGTCAGCGCTGCGGCGTGGTGTCGCTCGTAGGCAGGGATTATCAGAGAGAATACATCCGTGAAGCGACGGCGATGTTTGAGGCGATGATGGACGGAATCAAAGAAACGATGCACAGACGCCTTGCGCGTGCATCGGAAGGAGTTATTCATGTGGACGCTATATGACCGGCTGATTGAGAAGGCTGATAATTGCGATAGGATTGCCTTGGCTGTACAGGGGGATAACTGGACGCTGGTCAAAACGCAGGCAGGCCGTCTGGGTGTTGCTGCTGTGCATCCTACGCGCAGCGGGAAGAAGCTCGACTGTGATGCGGTGATCGGCATGACGCTGCAAGAGGCGGCGAAGATGGTCAAGTCCTGGGATTTTGAAGAGGCGAGCTTTGGTCTGGCCGCGATCAATGCTGTTCTGAACGATGACAAGGCGCTGCCCGTGACGGAAAACCCGGATGCATTCCTTCGGTATAAGGACAGATGCCTGGGCAAGAAGGTTGCGGTGATCGGACGCTTTGCCTATCTGGAAAGCAGGCTGGAAGGGCTTTGTGATCTGCATGTGCTTGAGCGCATGCCGGGAGCAAAGGATTACCCGGATGCGGCATGTGAATATCTGCTGCCGGATATGGATGTGGTGTTTATCACTGGTTGCACGGTATCCAACAAGACGCTTCCGCGTCTTCTGCAGTTATCAAAAGACGCCTTCACCATCGTCTCGGGTCCTTCGACGCCGA
>JAUMYC010000070.1 GCA_030528845.1 Eubacteriales bacterium | reverse complement strand
AGTTGATGCAGTCGTCAAGATACTCGTTCAGCTCATCCACCCACTGGTCGCACTTGGTGTAGGCGGCGATGCAGGCGGCGATGCTGAACGGGGAGATCATGCTGTGGTTTTCGCCCATCTTCGCGCGCAGCGCCTCGTCCCAGACGAATACGTTGGTGATGGACAGGCCGGCGAGGTTGAAAGTCTTGCCCAGGCCCGTGATCATCACGATGCCCTCCGGTCCCACGACGTTCACGAACGGGACGATCTTGTTGCCGCTGCGCGGGAAGTCCATATGCACGTCGTCGCAGAGCATGATCACGTTGTTCGCGCGGCAGATCTCGGCGATCTTCTTGATCTCCTCTTCGTTCCAGATGCGGCCGGTCGGGTTATGCGGCTGCATGAGGATGACCATGCTGTTCTGCGGCTCCTGACAGAGCTTTTCGAAGGCTTCCCAGTCCATGGTGTAATAGCCGTTGTCGTTGATCATGGGGCAGCCTACATAATAACGGTTCACGCAGTGTACGTCGTTGCGGTAGTAATAGGTGGGCGTGGGCACGATGATGCCGTCGCCGGGGCGGGTCAGCTTTTCGATGGCTTTGATCACGGCGCTGTGCGCGCCCTGATCGCAGAAGATCTGCTCCTGCTTCACGTCCATGTCGAAGCGGTCCTTCATCCAGCGGATGACCGCGTCGTAATAGCCCTGCGGGGTGGAAGAATAGCCGAAAATGCCGTGATCGGCCACGGCCTTGATCGCCTCGATCACCTCCGGCGGACATTTGAAGTCCATATCCGCCACGAAGAAGCAGAGCCTGTCCTCCGGCACGGTCTCGCTCTTGAACATGCGGTTCATGAAGGGGCTGCCGGACCACTTGGTGGAATAGCTGTGTTCGTCGTGCTTGCGATCGACCAGCTCGTCGAAATTGTATTTCATCGCGCGTTCCTCCTTAATGCATTTACAGTACGAAATCGCCCTTGTCGAACACGACGACTTCCTCGCCCTCTTCCGTGACGCCCACGATGTGCATGTCCGGCGTGCCCATCATAAAATCGATGTGGATCGTGCTGTCGTTGAGCGTCCAGGGGCTGCCCTCGGGCAGCGGGCGGCCCAGAGCGCGGCCCAGCGCCAGATGGCAGGAAGCATTTTCGTCGATGAGGGTGGTGTAATAGACGATGTTGGACATGGAGATGGGGGAGGAGTATTCCACAAGGGCTGCCTCTCCCAGATACGCGGCGCCTTCGTCTGTGGCGACGAGCGCCTCGAGCATTTCCCTGCCCTCGTTTGCGATGACCTCGACCACCTTGCCCTTTTCAAAGCGGAAGCCGAAGTTTTCGATGGCCTTGCCGCCCAGCACCAGCGGACGGGAGGCGAAGACCACGCCGTCCGTGCCGTATTTTTCCGGAGAGGTGCAGATCTCCTCGGAGGGGATGTTGGCGTGGAAGGGCACGAACTTCGGGTCGGGCTTTTCCGGCGCGCGGAAGCCGAACTTGGAATAGGGGGTGAGGGTGACGGTCAGGTCCGTGCCGTTGGAGGCGGTGTAATGGAGCTTCTTGAAGTTGTAGGCGTCCATCTTGTTGCCGCGCTCGCGCGTGCGCAGGCTCTTCTGCTGCCACGTCTCCACCACGTCGTTGTCCTCGTCGATATAGCACAGGCGCAGGATCAGCTTCCAGAGCTCCTCAAGGGCCTGCTCCTTAGCCACGTCCGGCAGGATCAGCTCGGCCCACTGCTGGGTGGGGATCATGGCGATGAGCCATTGGCAGCGCTTTTCACGGCTGGCCCTGCGCATGATGTTGCGCACCGCGTCGGTATGCGCGAAGATGGCGTTGGCCTGCGCCTCCGGCACGTCCTCCATCAGCTTGGGGTTCACGCCCTCGAGGCGCACATAGCACGCACCCTCGTCCAGATACTTCTGGCACTGCCGCTCTTCCCAATCCTCGACTTTGCGCACGTCGGCGTCCGGGCGATATTTGGCGGCGATTTTCATGTTCGGCTCGTCCAGATAATGCACGATGACGTTGGAGGCGCCCAGCTTGTAGCACTCCTCGGCGAAGATGGGCGTGAAATCCGCTCCTTCGATGGCGGCTTCCACCAGAACGGGCTGGCCCTTTTGTACGTTCAGGCCCACGCGCGCCAGCGTGTAGGCGTATTTGCGTTTCATTTGTTCGAGATTCATATCGAAGCCTCTTTTCTCTTTGCGTTGTGAAGCGCCCTTCCCGCCGCCGATGCAAACCGGGGGCGGACAGAGTGCGCTTCCTGTATAAAAAACCGCTTACTCCCTCTATGGTACTCCCTTCTGCGGCGAGAGTCAATTCCAAATTTACAAAAAATCTATATATTTCCTCCAAAAACTTGTGACGAAGGCCGAAAAACGCCGTCGCGCGCCCCAAAAATGAAGCGGAGCCGCCCGCATTCCTGCGTTGGGCGGCTCCGTAGGGTTCAGTCGTTGATGGGTTTTACGTTGGCGGCGAGCTTGGTGATCAGCTCGAGATGGCCTTCGTAGTCCTCCTGCTCGCAGCTAAAATGCATGCAGTATACGCGGCCGTTTTTGCCGTAGCCGACCACGGCCACGCCCTCGATGAACGCGTTGCCCTTCACGGCGACGTAAGTCGCGTAGATGGAGGTGCTGTCCGCAAAGGCGATCTCGTAGCCCGTGTCGCCGAGCTGATATTCATTATAGCCCTTGACGACCGTCTTGAGATAGTCGGTCAGGTGGGTCTTGAGGCGGCCCGTGGAGATGTCGCGCTCTCTGTATTCATATTCAAACGAGGTGACGGAGAAGCGCGCGGGGACTTCGCCCTCGGCCACGGGCTCGACCATGGTGATGGTGTCGGTGCTCGGGTCGCTGATCCAATCCTCCGGATAGAGGAACTTGACCTGCAGCGTCTTGTTGGTCAGGCTCGCGTAGGTGTAGGGGTCCTCCTCGGGCGGCTCGGTGGGCTGCGGGGTGCTATCGGGCTGCTCCGGCTCCGGCTCGGGCGCTTCGGTCGCAAAGGTGACGATGCCCGGGCTGAGCACTTCGTCTACCGAAAGCTCTCCGCTGCCGATGTTCGCGGTCGAGCTCTGCGCAGTCGCCTCGGGCGTTGGCGCGGGAGTGGGCGTGGCCGCCGGGGTGACGAGCGCCTCGATGGGCGGCTGCGGCGTGGGAGAAGCGGCCGGCTGGGCGGGCGGTTCGCTCTTGCAGCCCGCCAGCGCGCAGAGCATCCCTGCGGCCAGCAGGAAGGCGATCCATCGTTTCAAAATAACATCCACCCCTTATCCGTTCTGCTTGTTCTGCTCCCTCTCGCGGATCTCCACGCGCCGGATCTTGCCCGAGATGGTCTTGGGGAGCTCGTCGACGAATTCGATCACGCGCGGGTATTTGTAGGGCGCGGTGGCGCGCTTGACGTGGTCCTGCAGCTCTTTTTTGAGCGCGTCGGAGGGCTCGTAGCCCTTGTTGAGCACGATCGTGGCCTTGACGATCTGCCCGCGCACGGGATCCGGCACGCCGGTGATGGCCGTTTCCAGCACGGCCGGGTGCTCCATCAGGGCGGATTCCACCTCAAACGGCCCGATGCGGTAGCCGGAGGATTTGATCACGTCGTCGGCGCGGCCGACGTACCAATAGTAGCCCCATTCGTCGCGCCACGCAAGATCGAGCGTGTGATACAGCCCGTCGTGCCATACGCCTTCGGTGCGTTCCCGGTCGCGGTAGTAGCCCTGAAACATGCCCACGGGCTTGCCGCGGCGCGTGCGGATGACCATTTCGCCCACTACGCCGGGCGGGCAGGAGGCGCCTTCCTCGTCCACGATGTCCATATCGAACATGGGAGAGGGCTTGCCCATGGAACCGGGGCTGGCCTTCATCCACGGGAAGGTGCACACGGCGACGCAGAGCTCCGTCTGGCCGTAGCTCTCGCGCATTTCCAGGCCTGTGCGTTTGAGCCACTGCTGATAGACTTCCGGGTTGAGCGCCTCGCCCGCGATGGTGCAGTGCTTGAGGCTGCTCAGGTCGTATTTTTCCATTTCTTCGGTCATCATGAAGCGGTAGATGGTCGGCGGCGCGCAGAAGGAGGTGACGCCGAAGCGCGCGATCACGCCGAGGATCTCGCTGGGCACGAATTTGTCAAAATCATAGGCCATGACGGCGCAGCCCGCCAGCCACTGGCCGTAGAGCTTGCCCCAGACGGACTTGGCCCAGCCCGTCTCCGCCACGGTCAGATGCAGCCCGTTTTCCTGACACTGATGCCAGAAGACGGCCGTCTGGATGTGGCCGAGGGGGTAGAGAAAGTCGTGGGCGACCATTTTGGGCATGCCGCTGGTGCCGGAGGTAAAATAGAGCAGCAGGATATCGTCGTTGCAGGTGGGCCTGCGCAGGGGAGCGAAGGGCTCGGCGGGCTTTTCCATCTCCTCCTCAAAGGAGAGCCAGCCCTCGCGCTGTTCGCCCACCATCATCAAAAACTCCACGCTGGGGCATTCCGGCAGCGCCTCTTCGGCATAGCCGGGAAACGCGCCGTGGCCCGTGGCGATGACGCCCTTGATGTCGGCGGCGTTCGCGCGGTACACGATATCCTTTTTGGTCAGCAGGTTCGTCGCCGGCACGGTCACCGCGCCGATCTTGTGCAGCGCCATGATGATGTACCAGAACGAATAGTGCCTCTTGAGCACCAGCATGATCTTCTCGCCCTTTTTCACGCCCATGCGGCTGAGCATGGCGGCGGCGCGGTCGGACAGGGCGCTGATCTGCCCGAAGGTGAATTCCTTGGTCTCTCCCTCCGGCGTGTGCCAGACGAGCGCGCGCTTTTCAGGCTCTTCCTTTGCGATGCGGTCGAGCACGTCGTAGGCGAAGTTGAAGTTTTCGGGCGTTTTGAGGCGGAAATTCCGAAGGAAATCTTCGTAGGAGCCGAAATCGGCATCCTCCAGATATTCACGATAGAGTGCGGACATGTATATGTTCCTCCCGGATCAAAGCGTTTGGCTCGGGCTTATTTGATGACCACGGCGATGAAGCGCGCGTCCGCCTCGATCGCGTACATGGCGTGGGGGAGAGAGGAGTCGTAGTAGATGGAATCGCCCGGGCCGAGATAGACGTCGTTTCCGCCCAGCACGATCTTCATATGTCCTTCCAGAACGTAGTCGAACTCCTGTCCCTCGTGGGCGTGGGCCTGCTTGCCCTCGGTCTTGCCGTCGTATTCCACCACGACGATGAACGGCTCGGCCTTCTTGTCGCGGAAGTTGTAGGCCAGATGCTGGTAATGATAGGCCTTGCGCCTGTCAAAGGCCAGGCCCTTTCCGTTGCGGGTGAGGATATAGCCGCGCAGCTTGGGGCTCTCGCCGGTGAGCAGGTCGGAGATATCCACGCCGAGGGTGGAGGCGATATTGAACAGATGGCTGAAGGAGAAATCCCTCTGCCCGGCTTCATATTCCCGATAGATGTCCGGCTCGATCCCGGAAGCCGCGGCGACCTCCTCCTGCGTCATGCCGCAGATCTCGCGCAGATCGCATATGCGCACGGCGATAGTCTGAATACTGTCCTGCATGGTGTACACGGCCTCCCTTTTCTGATCGCAATATGGAGCGATAGCCGCCCCTGCTCTGGCATGGGCGGCTATGCAAGTTGGTTATAAATTATACCGATTCCCCGGCGCTTTGTCAATCGTTCGGCTTTGTTCTTTTCATGCACAGCGCGCAGACAAACAGCGCCGCCGGGAAGAGGATGCCCACGAGCAGGCCGGCCTTCAGGCCGAGCTGTGCCGGGTCGAGCGAGGTGCTCTGCTGCAGGCGCGCCATCAGCGCGGCGCTGCCCTGCGTCAGGTCGCTCACTGCGCCGGCCAGCCACGGGCCGACCGAAGCGCCGATATCGCCGAAGATGGCCAGCACGCCGAACATGGCCGTGCCGCCGAGGGGATAGCGCGCGGCGGTGGCGCTGAGAGTGCCCGGCCACATCAGAGAGACGGAAAAGCCGCACAGCGCGCAGCCCAGCAGCGAGAAGACGGGGTTTCCGAACACGGCGAGAACATAACAAATGACGCACATGGCGCTCATCCACGTCAGGGCGCTCTTGATGTCGATGCGCGAACCGAAATGGCCGTAGAGCGCGCGGCCGGTGCCCATGGTGATGGCAAAGAGGAACGGGCCGAGCAGATCGCCCCAGAATTTATCCACCTGCAGGCCCTTTTCCGCAAAGAGAGAGGCCCACTGGCTCATGGTCAGCTCGCTCGAGCCGGCGCAGAGCATCATCAGCAGGGCGATCCAGAATGCCCTGTGGCTCAGCAGATCCTTCACGCTCATGCCCTGCCCCTCCGGCGCGGGAGAGGAGATGGGCGCGCCCGCAAAGAGCAGCACGCCTGCCAGCGGCACGACGGACCAGCACACGGGCAGCAGGCGCCAGATGCCGTTGCCGAAGATCTTCAGCGCGCTGGTCGTGAGCAGGATCGCCGCTGCGGTGCCCCAGCAGAAGAAGGAATGCAGAAGGCTCATGGCGCTGGCCTTTTCGTCGCCGGGCAGCGCCTCCACGATGGGACTGTTGAGCACTTCGATGAAGCCGCCGCCAAAGGCGTAGAGCACCACCGAGAAGCACAGGCCTACATAGGGGCTGGGGAAGATGGCCGGAAACACGCTCATGGAGAGCATGCCCGCAAGGCAGAGGATATGCGCGCCGATGATGGACGGGCGATAGCCGATGCGGTCGGCGTATTTGGTGGCGAGGATATCCGCGAAGATCTGCGTGCCGAAATTGAGCAGGATCAGCCTGCCCGTCTGCTCGTCCGTCAGGCCGAATTCGTCCTGAAAGATGATAAAGAGCAGAGGAGCGATGGCGCAGATGACCGCCTGCGTGACGGTCGCTGTGTAGGCGGCGATCTTCGTGCGTTTGTAATTTGGCAAGGGGGCTCCCTCCTTATGGATGTGTTTTTATCAAAAAGGGGCCCCTTTTTCGCCGGAAAAAGGGCCCCTTGGCTTCGAAGTGGGAAAAGGATTTGTGAGAGCTGTCTGTAAGCCGAGTTCTGTCTTGGACGACCATCTGTCTAGGCCCAAAGTTGCCATTGGGCTCAAGCGATTTCCCGAGAGCGCGACGGGCCGCCGCATGTGCTCTCCTATCAATCTTGCACCAGGTGGGGTTTACATAGCGGACGAGTCGCCAGGCCGCTGGTGAGCTCTTACCTCACCTTTCCACCCTTACGGCCTTCCCGAAGGAAGGTTCGCGGTATCTCTCTGTTGCACTTTCCTTGGAGTCGCCTCCACTGGCATTTCACCAGCACCCTGCCCTGCGGTGCTCGGACTTTCCTCGCGTGCCGAAGCACCCGCGGCCGTCCGACAGCCTCACAAACCATGCGCACTATATCATATTTGCCGGGGCTTGTCAAACATGGTTTGGTTGAATATTTTGGAAGGAATACGGCGCCCCTCAGCGGGAAGCGGCCGCGCGGTTTTTGCGCTCGAGGTATTCCCTGTGCGCGCGCTCCCATTCTGCCTTTTCCTCGTCCGTCTGCGGCTCGAGAGCGGGCACGCGCGTGGGCTTGCCCTGCTCGTCGATGGCGACCATCACAAAACAGGCCTGGTTGATGTGGGTGCGTTCGCCGCCGAGGCTCTCGATATAGGCGTTCACGCGCACGCGCATGCTCGTGCCGCCTACAAAGACCACCTTGCCGATGAGCACGAGCGTGTCGTTGGCGAAGGCGGGTTTATGGAAGGTGAGCGTGTCGACGGACATGGTGGTCACGTTTTTCCCCGAATGGCGGCGCGCGGTGATCGCCGCGCAGATGTCCATCCATTCCATCAGCTGGCCGCCGAAGAGGCGCTGCTGGCCGTTGAGATGGGGGTAGAGCAGGATATGGCTGCACTCGGTCTGCGAATCGGCCGGGCGCTTGCCGGGCATAGCTTCCATGGTAAAAGCGTCTCCTTTCCGAAACAGGGGGTGCGGTTATTTGATGTAGGTGACGAGGTCTTTTTCGATCAGGTGCGGCTGCTTTGTGCCCGCGGGGACGCCCAGCGACACGGCGACCATGAAGTCGTAGCCCTCCGGGAACCGGAGCAGGCGGCGGAATTCGTCGCCCTCCGGGCCGGCGAAGGCCTCGCGCGGCATACCCAAAATGACCGTGCCCAGCCCGATGGAATGTGCCGCGAGGCAGATGTTCTCCACGGCGAGGCCGCAGTCGTGCCTTGCGTAAAGCTTTGCGCCGTCCATGTTCGTGGAGACGAAGATGACCGTCGGCGCGTGATAGAACACGCTGTATGCCTCGTCGGCGATGTGCGCGCGCATGGCGTCGTCCGGCGCGTGCTTGAGGAATTCGCTGCGGAAGCTCTCGTTTATGCGCTCGATGAGCGCCTTGTCCTGCACGACGGTGAAATGCCACGGCTGGCTGTTGCGGGCGCTGGGCGCCTGCAGCGCGGCCGTCATCACGGTGCTGAGCTGCTCGTCGGTGATCTGCTCGTTTTTATAGGAACGGATGCTGCGGCGGTCGGCGATCGCCTGAAGGACTTCGTTTGTCATTTTTTGTTTTCTCCTCTCGTTTTGCTATGAATCCTCGTGCGTTTATTGTAGCAGAAAACGCCTCCGCGCGCAATGCAAAAGAGCCCGACTTGCGTCAGGCTCCTTTGCTGGAGAGAGAGGGGGATCTATCGGCTGCGGCGCGCCCGAAACAGGCTGCGCCGGTCTACCGCAAAAGGGGGGATCACCAGAAAAACCAGAAGGAAGTGAACAGCCACTCTCCGTCGATCTTTTTCATCAGGAAGGTGTATTCCTCCAGCGAGGCGATCTCGCCGGTCTCGTCGGCATAAAACACTGCCGCGTGATAGGTGCGCGTGTCTTCGGTCTCCTCGGCGAGGTAATATTCCGTGGAAACGATCGTTTCGTCTATGGCGCGCGCGGTGTCCGGCACGGTGTAGAGGTAGCCGTCTTCCTCGGCGTACACGCCGCTGCCCATGAGCATCTGCACGATCTCCTCGCAGAAATACTCGCGCACGACCGCCTCCAGCAGCTCGGGCCGGTTCAGCCGTTCGTCAAACACGCGGAAACGCAGGCCGGTCGAATCCGGCTGCGCAAGGTCTACATCCAGCGGGGCGAGGGCAAACCAGGAATAGACCTCCATCGCCGCCGTGCAGATCTCCTCCGGCGTGCGCAGATGCTCGGCCGAAAAATCTTCCTGCACCTCCTGCGCCGAAGCGCAGCCAAGCAGCAGCAGCGCGGCCAGAAGCGCGCAGAGCATTTTTTTGAACGTCATCAAGGCGGGGGTTCTCCTTTCCGGAGCGGCCATTTCCGCCCCATATTCATTATACAAGAAAGAGAAAATATTTTGCAATACTTTTGAAACAAAACATTCGCTCTTTTTTGTGCCGAAACGGAAAATCAACAAGGAAAAGACAAAGCTTAACTTGTAGGAGGGGAGGCGAGGCCTTATAATAGGATGCGAAACAAGTGCATAGGAAATCGCCTTATCCAGAGTGGTTGAGGGACGGGCCCGATGAAACCCGGCAACCGGCGCTGCGGCGCAAGGTGCCAATTCCCGCGGTGCAGAGCGATTCTGCGCCGGAAGATGAGGCTTGACATATCGCAAGGGTTATGCAAGTCTCGCTTTCGCGGGGCTTTTTTCTTTGCTTCCCAGCCGACCCATACAGGAGGACAGACAAAATGTACCGCATCTTTACTTCCGAATCCGTGACCGAGGGCCATCCGGACAAGCTTTGCGACCAGGTCTCCGACGCCGTGCTCGACGCGATCCTTGCGCAGGACCCCGCCTCCCGCGTAGCCTGCGAGACCGTTGCCGCCAACGGCACGATGATGATCATGGGCGAGATCACCACCAAGGCGCAGGTCGATATCGAGGCCATCGCCCGCAGGACCGTGCTCGACATCGGCTACGACAGCGCCGAAAAGGGCTTTGACGGCAGCAGCTGCGAGATCATCCTTCGCGTGCACACGCAGTCTCCCGACATCGCCATGGGCGTGGACGAGGCGCTCGAGACCCGCGCGCAGGGCAGCTTTGATATCGGCGCGGGCGATCAGGGCATGATGTTCGGCTATGCCAGCGACGAGACGGCCGAGCTGATGCCCGCCGCCATCGCCTTCTCCCATGCCGTCACCCGCAAACTCGCCGAGGTGCGCAAGAGCGGCCGCATCCCGTACCTTCGCCCGGACGGCAAGGCGCAGGTGACCGTGGAATACGACGAGCAGGGCGAGCTCAAGCGCGTTTCCACCGTCGTGCTCTCCACGCAGCACGCCCCCGAAGCCCCCCACGAGCAGATCGAAAAGGACATGATCGAGCAGGTCGTCCTGCCCGCCATCCCCGCCGGCCTGATCGACGAGAACACCCGCTTCCTCATCAACCCCACCGGGCGCTTCGTCGTGGGCGGCCCCGAGGGCGACAGCGGCCTGACCGGCCGCAAGATCATCGTGGACACCTACGGCGGCTACGGCCACCACGGCGGCGGCGCCTTCTCTGGCAAGGATCCGACCAAGGTGGACCGCTCTGCAGCCTATGCCGCGCGCCACGCCGCCAAGAACCTCGTCGCCGCAGGCCTTGCGAAGAAATGCGAAGTGGGCCTTGCCTACGCCATCGGCGTCGCGCATCCCGTCTCCATTTTTGTCGATACCTTCGGCACCGGCGCAAAGAGCGACGAAGAGCTGGCGAAGCTGGTGGAGGAGAAGTTCGACTTCCGCCCGGCGGCCATCATCGAGCGCCTGCAGCTGCGCAGCCCCATCTATCGCGCCACAGCTTCCTACGGCCATTTCGGCCGCACGGACGTGCAGCTCCCGTGGGAAAAGCTGGACATGGTCGAGGAGCTCAAAAAGTAAAAAAGGACTTCCGCATTAGCGGGGAGCCCGTAAAACAGTTAAACCGACCTATGCTTGCGATCATAGGTCGGTTTTCTTACGGCGCACGGAAGGCTCCCTTGTGCAAAGGGAGCTGTCAGCGAAGCTGACTGAGGGATTGACAAC
>JAUMYC010000283.1 GCA_030528845.1 Eubacteriales bacterium | reverse complement strand
ATGGGCATGGGCTCGCGCATGGTCATCACCGGCGACGTGACGCAGATCGACCTGCCCATCGGCAAAAAGAGCGGCCTCGTGGAGGCGCTCGAGGTGCTCAAGGACGTGCCGGACATCGGCATCGTGCAGCTGACGCATAAGGACGTCGTGCGCCACGAGCTGGTGCAGGCCATCGTCAAGGCGTATGACAAGCACGCCAAGACCGAACGAAACAGGCAGGCGGCGCAGCCGCCCCGGTTCCGCGCCCCGCTCAAGGGCTGAAGGACCGGCTGAAATAAAAAGATACAGATGGAGGTGAAGGGGCATGGAGAAAAGAGCGAAACGGTTTCCGTCCATTGCGCTGAGCATTCTGTTCATCGTGCTGACCTATCTGGTCGTGACGACGGTCATCGGCATCGCGACCATGCCGATCCGATACGACATCCGCGCGGGCGTCGTCGCCCCGGTGACGATCACCGCTTCCAAGGACGTCGTGGATACGTATACGACCGAATCGCTGCGTGACGCCGCCGCAAGGCAGGTGGAGCCTTCCTATGTGCAGGATTCCACCGTGGCTTCGACGGTGCTTGCCGAGCTCGACCGCGCGCTGCCCGCGCTGGTCGCCCTTGGCGTGCCGGACGGCGCGGAGCCCCCGGAGGAGATCACGCAGGAGATGCTCGAGGACGCGGCGAAGGCCATCGCCCCGGCGACGACTTCCAACAGCCGCCTCGAGGCCGTGCTCAGGACCGAGCAGCATGTGCTGGAGGATCTGGGCGCGCAGGCGCGCGACAGGCTCAAGGCGCAGCTGAACCTGAACATCGCCGAGGGGCAGGAGAACGAATCGATCTACAGCATCCAGAAGGAGCTTGTCTCCGACGGATGGGACGCCACGCTCGCAGGCTGCATGGCGGATATCATGCGTCCCGTGGTGCGTGCGAATATGATCGTGGACACCGAGACCACCGAGGCGAACCGGCAGGCCGCGCGCGATATGGTCGAGGACGTGGTCTATATCAAGGGCCAGAACATCGTGCGCTCCGGCGAGATCGTGACCCGCGCGCAGATCGAAATGCTCAACAGCCTCGGCCTGCTCAAGGAGCAGGGCGTGGATATGTCGCTCATCTCCGGCGTGGGCATCCTCGTTGCGATGCTGCTGGGCATGCTGGTGATCTACCTTGCCACGTTTGAAAAGGAGCTGCTGCACTCTCCCGGACAGGTGCTGCTGCTCATGACCATCCTCACGCTGTCTGTGCTGCTGTGCTGGGCCGTGCGCCAGCTCAACGTCTATTTCATGCCCACGATCATGGGCGTGATGCTCACCTGTTATCTCATGAAGCCGCGCCTCGCGCTGATGATGTGCAACGTCATCTCCGTGTTCGGCGGGCTCATCGCTTCCGGCGCCAGCGGCATCTTCACCGCAGCTGTTTTCACCACCATGCTCAACACCCTCGTCTCCGGCGCGCTGTGCATCGCCGTGATCACGCGCTCGCGCGGCAGGATGAGCGTTCTGCTGGCCGGCCTTTTGTGCGGCATGGCCAATATGATCACGACCATGGCCATCGGCCTGACCAACAACGCCAATATCCTCTCGGTGCTCTTCTCCGCGCTGTGGGCGGGCGGCTCCGGCGTGCTGGCGGGCATCCTGTGCATCGGCATTCAGCCCGTGCTGGAGGCGGCCTTCAACCTCACCACCTCCACCAAGCTCTTTGAGCTGAGCAACCCGAACCAGCCGCTGCTGCGCAGGCTCATGGTGGAAGCCCCCGGCACCTATCACCACTCCATCATGGTGGCCAACCTTGCGGAAGCAGCCGCCAACGCCATCGGCTCGAACGGGCTGCTGGCCCGCGTCGGCGCCTATTACCACGACATCGGCAAGCTCAAGCGCCCGATGTATTTCCGCGAAAACCAGCTCGGCGACAACCCGCACGACCGCACCGACCCGCGCGTCTCCGCGGCGATCATCCTCTCCCATCCCACGGACGGGCTGGGCATCGCCACGAAGGAACGCCTGCCGGCGCCCGTGCTCAATATCATCAGCCGACACCACGGCCGCAGCAACGTCGTCTTCTTCTACGACAAGGCCATCAAGCAGAACGGCATCGAAAACGTCGATCCGGCGGATTTCACCTACGACACGCAGCTGCCTCAGACGCGCGAGGAGGCCATCGTCATGCTGGCCGATCCCATCGAGGCGGCGGCGCGCGCGCTGCCCAGCCGCGATCCCAAATCCATCGCGGCGCTGATCGACAAGCTGATCGACCAGCGCATCCGCGAGGGAGAGCTCAACGAATGCCGCCTCACATTTGCGGATATCGCGAAGATCAAAGAGGCCTTCGTGACGGTCATGTCCGGCATGTATCACGAGCGCATTGCTTATCCCGATCCGCCGCCGAGGCAGAAGCACAGCATTTTCGGGAAGAAGATGCAGGAGAGCGCCAAGACAAAGCAGGGGACCGCAGCGGCAGCCCCTGCATATAAGCCCGCAGAGGCTGCGAAGCCTGCCGAGGCCGCA
>JAUMYC010000282.1 GCA_030528845.1 Eubacteriales bacterium | reverse complement strand
CTTTTCATCGTCGAGCACCGTCAGACGGACGCAGGCCGGCTTGCTGCCAAAGAGACCGAACAGGCCCTTGGCGCCTTCCTGAATCACGTCGACATGGACGTCGGCAATGGTTACGCCCAGCGCAGCGAGGCCAGCGTCGATGGCCTCCTGCGTGGTCTTGCCGGTAAATTCCTGGCTCCTCATATCAGATGCCTACCTCCTGGGCCGTGGCGGCCTTTCGGTCCTGCTTAGCAAAGTACTTGTTCATGGCAATCGTCTCCACAATCGCATAGATGTTGGAGATAACCCAGTACAGCGCGAACGCAGAGTTGTAGATCGCACAGAAGTACAGGGACATGAAGGTCATGACGTAGAGCATGGTCTTCTGGCTGCCCTGCTGGTTCTGGGGCATCTGCTGCTGGTTCATGGTCAGCTTCTGCATCAGCAGCTGAGAGAGCACGGAGAGGATCGGCAGAACGAACCAGCCGTTGCCCTCCTCAAAGATGGTAAAGCGGATCAGGCCGAGGATGCTCAGATTGCCAAGGCCGGCGACCGGCGCGACATACGGCGCATACACATCGGAGGCGACGAACGGCGTCACGACGTCGTTGATGAAGGCCATCATGGCGTCGCGATTAGCGAAGTTGAGCGCCTGCGGGATGGTACCGGCGGCGGCCAGCTTGGCGCTGATCTCGTTCCAGACCTCCAGATCAACCATCTGCAGGGACTGCACGTCCGGCATGTAGGTGGCAAACGGGCTGTCCGGCATCCAGAGGTTGCGGATCCAGAAGAAGGAGTCCGTCAGCGTGGACGGGTCGATCTCCGGATTATGATAGAACGTCAGGAACTGGGTGACGAGCTGCTCGTTGGCAAACGTGCGCAGCGCGTAGAACATCGCAAAAAGGATGAACATGGAGATGATCATCGGCAGACAGCCGCCCATGGGGCTGACGCCTTCCTTGCGGTAGAGCTCCTGAAGCTTCTGGTTGAGCTTTTCCTGGTCGTCCTTATACTTCTCCTGCAGCGCCTGCATCTTGGGCTGCACGCTGGACATGCGCATCGTGGAGCGGCGGCTCTTGACGTTGAGCGGCATGACCACGAGCTTGATCAGGATGGTGAAGAGAATGATGGTAAGCGCGTAGTTGTTGATGACCGTCTGCATCGCCTTGATGGTGGTCAGCAACAGGGAATTGAGAAAACCCATGGACTTTGCGTCCTCCTTGCTATTTTAGTCGTTCGATAAGCCGCCCGTGTGCCCGGCTCTGCAGTCACGGCACAGGGTCATTGAGGTCCCCTTTGTAAAAGGGGTGGCAGCGCAGGATGCGCCGCACAGCAAGGTATCCGCCCTTGAGCGCGCCATACTTGGTGATGGCCTCAAGCGCATACTGGGAACACGTCGGGACAAAACGGCAGCAGGGCGCATGGCGCAGATACTTCCGGTAAAACCGGATCATCCACAGAAGAATCGCCTTCATCACGCCTGTTCGCCTGCCTTTATCTGTTCGCCCGTTTCGTTCCTGTTCCCCGCCGAGCGTTCTGTTTCCTCGGCCTTGAGCAGGTTTTGCTTGCGCAGCAGGTATTGCATGGAACGGCACAGCTTGGAAAAATCCGCTGTAGACGCCGGCTGGCGAGCAATGAATACGTAAAGCCCCGTTTTCATCCGGGGCAGCAGGGGCGCACAGGCGGCGCGCAGGCGGCGCTTGACGCGGTTGCGCTCCACAGCGCAGCCGATCTTCTTGCCGACGGAAAACCCAACCTTGAGCGTATTGGCGCGCACGTACAGCATGACCAACTCATGCGAACCGCCGGACTTGCCCCTGCGGTAAACGTACTTGAACTGCGCGTTCTTTTTCAGGCTGTATGTTCTCTGCAAACCGTCGTTCCCCCTGTCAATTAAAGAAAAAGGTCCGCTCCCGGTCTTACCGGGCCGGACCGAACGCCTGCGGCGTCATAGCCGCAAGAACAGACTCCGCCTGTCAGGCGGCGTCGTTTACGTCAATCAGACGGGGTTGGAAACGGTCAGGCGGGCGCGGCCACGGGCGCGGCGGCGGGCGAGAACCTTACGGCCGTTCTTGGTGGACATACGGGAACGGAAGCCATGCACCTTAGCGCGCTGACGCTTCTTGGGCTGATAAGTTCTGACAGAAGATGCCATAATCACACACTCCTTATAATAAAAGGTTCATTTGAACATCGTATTGTCGTACCGTCAAGCAGTACGTTGTTCCATGCGTAAGCTAGTATAGTATACTTCACCCCCGGCGATGAAGTCAAGTGAAATTTCCCCGTAAAGGCGCAAAATATGAAGAGTTTTCATAAAATTCGCCGCAATCGGTAAAAATTGGCCGCTGTTTGCGTGCCTCCCGCCAAAACCGTCCAGCTCAGGCGCATGCCGCTTGACTTGGCAAAGGCAGGCATCGTATAATGTTTTCATCCGGCGCGTCCACGTTTCTACATATTATATGTGCTGCCGGCCTGTACGCTTTCATCGCTTTTAATCGTTTATATGATAGAGAGGAGCAT
>JAUMYC010000069.1 GCA_030528845.1 Eubacteriales bacterium | reverse complement strand
TCCATATGCCAAACGCGGATGTTTTTGACCTGCATTTTCTTTTCCTCCTCAAAACAAACTCGTTTTATTCCTTGATCGCCCTCGTCGCATAATAGCAGGGCACGCCGTGTTCATGCAGCCTGCCTGCTCCGTTCGTGTCCTGATAAATATCGGCCAGGCGGAAGCCCGCGCGCAGCTGGCCGCCGATCTGCTCCTCTATCGTATGGGAAAACTGGATGCCCCAGTCGTTTTCGATGCAGCGCGCGTAGAGCTGCTCGTCCCGCAGCGGGGTGAACGGAAGCCTATAGCAAAGGTCGGTCTCGTCCTCGTCGTAGGCGTAATTCACGCCGTTGTCAAACCCGGCCAGCAGCACGCCGCCCGGACGCAGCACGCGGCTGCATTCCCGCCAGAGCGGCTCCACCTGCTCGATGTAGCAATTGGACACCGGATGAAAGATGATGTCAAACGCGCCGTCGGCAAAGGGCAGCGGCTCAGTCATGTCCGCGCGCACGATCTCGATCGGATAGCCTTCGCGCCGGGCGACCATGCGCTCGCTCTCGAGCTGGCTTTCCGAATAATCCAGCACCGTGCACAGCGCGCCCGCCGCCGCAAAGAGGGGCATCTGCTGCCCGCCGCCGGAGGCCAGCCCGAGCAGCCGCTTGCCCCGCATTTCGCCAAACCACTCCCGGGGCACGGGCTTTGTCGGCGTGAGCAGCACCTGCCAGCGGCCCTCCAGCGCCTGCCGGTAGGCCTCATGCCCGATGGGCACGCCCCACTCCCAGCCCTCGCTGTTCCATCGGTCCACCGTCTTTGCGTTGACCTTCGTATACTCCTGCATGCTTCCTCCTTTGCTGGGCATCTCCGCTTAATTCCCGTTCATCAGAAAAGGGAGCCTTTGCCGGCCAAGCCAGAAAAGTCTCCCTTTTTCTTTTTATCCTATAGATCAGGCGGCCTTCTCCTTGCGCTGCATGAGCACCGCTGCGATGACGATCGCGCCGGTGAACGCGCTGGAGAGGAAGGAGTCGACGCTGAGCAGCACCAGCAGGTTGTTCATGATGCCGATGATCAGGACGCCCAGCACCGTGCCGATGATGGAGCCCTTGCCGCCGGCCATGCTCGTGCCGCCCACGACGACCGCCGCGATGGCGTTCATTTCGTAGCCGTTGCCCGCGCTGGCCACGTCCACGCCGCGCAGACGCGCGACCTGCACGATGGAAGCCAGAGCGACGATGAAGCCCATGAGCACATAGACCTTCATCTTCACCTTGTTGACGTTGATGCCCGAGAGCATGGTGGTGCGCTCATTGGAGCCCACCGCGTACACATGGCGGCCGAAGGCCGTATGCTTCGAGACGACGTACAGCACCACGGCCAGCACCAGCCAATAGAGGATGGGCAGCAGCATCTGTCCGCCGATGACCTGATTGGCAAGGCTCTGGAACGCCTTGGGCACGTCCGGGTTGTAGCTCTTGGTGAAATACTGCGCCACGGAGCGGATGATCTGCATCATGCCCAGCGTGACGATGAACGGAGGCACCTTGCCCTTGGTGATCACGCCGCCGGTGATGCCGCCCAGCGCGACGCCGGTCGCTACGCCCGCAACGCAGGCGATGATATAGGCCGGCAGGCCCGTGATGCCCATGTTCGCGAGCACGCCGTTCTGGCCCACGTCGATCAGGCACATGATCACGGTGGAAACGCCAGCGCGGGTGGAACCGACGGCGAGGTCGATGCCGCCGGAGATGATGACGAAGGTCATGCCCAGCGCGATCATGCCCACGGAGGAGTTCGCGCGAAGCACGTTCATGGCGTTGTTGAACCAATAGGAGGCCCACTCGCCCACCGATTCAAAATGGAAGCCGAGGGCGTAGGTCATGATGGCGATCATGACCAGAGCGGCCATGCCGGTGGAGAAAACGGGCGCTTTGCGCCAGGTCTCCGCAAACTGCTTTGCCCAGAACATCAGCACGAGCGCCACCACGAAGAGCAGCACCGCCGTGAAGATAAAGCCGATCCAGTTGAGCTCCAGGAAGACGATGAAGCGGCTCTGCACGTCCATGGAATCCGCAGCGACGACCTTCTGCGCCTGCTCGAGCACGGCGTCGGCGTCGGCCACAGTCTGCTCGGCCATCGGCAGCAGCGCCTCTGCCGCAGCGATGATCTCCTGCATGCAGCTGAGGTATTCCTCGCCCGTGGCGTGCGCTGCGAGCTCGCTCGCGCCGACGGTCACACCTTCGCTCTGGGCGCCGATGGCGACGAGCACGTCGCCGATGCCCTCCTGCGCGGTCGCGATCTTCTCCTGAGCGCCGGTGAGCGCCTTATGGGCGTCCTGCGCGATATCGGCGTACAACTGCAGGGCCATGTCCTGCGTGAGCGCCTGCATATCCTGCACGCCCGCGTTCTCTTCGGTCAGGCTCTCGCCGGCCTTGGCCGCGGCGGCCAGCAGCGCGTCGAGCGTCTCGTCGCCGGAGAGCATGTCGTTTGTCAGTCCTTCATGCAGCGCCTGCATTTCGGCGTATGCTTCCTGCGCCTTTTCCACAGCCGTCTGCGCCGATTTGAGCGCGGTGTCCGCCTTCTTCACGGCGGAGGGAGCCGTCTTCTCGGCCGCCCTCTGATGCGCGCTGATCTCGTCGTAGAGCTCCTGCGCCGCGATCATCTTCTGCCCGAGCGCGCCCGTGTTCGTGTCCAGCCCGGAGCCGACGATGCCGGCGACGAGCACGACGACGGCCAGAATCGCTACGAGCATCCCCAGCGTCTTGCTACCCTTCATTTCTTATCCGCTCCTTTTCCCGCGCCGAGCATGCTCTTGTCGCCGCCCGTCGCCAGGACCATGATATTGCTTTCCGTCATTTCCGCCGCTTCCAGCACGCCCTGCTCCCTGCCGTGATACATGACCACGGTCCTGTCGCAGAGGCGGATGATCTCCTGCGCTTCGCTGGAGAGGATGACGATGCCCACGCCCTCTTCGGCAAGGCGCAGGATGATGTCGTAGATCTCTTCCTTCGCGCCCACGTCCACGCCCTGCGTCGGGTTGTCGAAGATGAGCACCTTCGGCGCGGCGGAGAGCCATTTGGCCAGAACGACCTTTTGCTGGTTTCCGCCCGAGAGGCTGGTGATCGGGTCGTCCATCTCGCCCATTTTTATGGAAAGGTCTTCCCGGTTCCTGGTCATGTTGGCCAGTTCCCGCTTATGGTCGATCAGCAGCCCGTGGCGGATCTCTTCATACGTCACGATGGAGCCGTTGTGCAGGATGGACATATCGCGGATGATGCCGTTTTCCTTGCGGTTGCGCGGCACATAGCCGAGGCCGGCCTTGTAGGCCGCCGTGGTGGAGCGCATGTGCATCTTTTTCCCGCCCACGAAGATCTCGCCGCTATACTCCGGCGCGGCGCCGAAGACAGAGGTGAACAGCTCGCTGCGGCCGTCGCCGAGCAAGCCCGTGAAGCCGAGGATCTCGCCGGAGCGCAGCGTGAAGCTGATGTTTTCAAACTCGCGCTCGCGCGAGAGCTTCTCCACGCGCAGGGCTTCCCCGCCGATGTTCATTCTGCGCGAGAGCTTTTCCGTGCGCACGTCGTGGCCGACCATGTGGCGCGCCAGATCGAGCTCCGTCACGCCTTCGACCTTGCCCTGCATGACCACCTCGCCGTCGCGCAGCACGGTGTAGCTGTCGCAGACCTCGAGGATCTCCTTGAGCTTGTGGGAAATGAACACCAGCGACACGCCCTGATCCCGCAGGGTGCGCATCATCTTGAACACGCGCGCGATCTCCACGTCGGTGAGCGAGGTCGTCGGCTCGTCCATGATGATGATCGTCGCCTTCATCAGCAGCGCGCGCGCGATCTCCACGATCTGCTTATAGGAGGCGTCCAGCTCGGAGAGCATGGTGCGCGGGTCGATATCGATCTCGAGCCGCGAGAGCACCTCTTTGGTCTGCCGGGCCATCTCCGCCTTGTCCAAAAAGCCGTTTTTCTTGCGCAGCTCGCGCCCGATGAAGAGATTTTCAAAGATATTCAGATCGTTGATCAGGTTGAGCTCCTGATGGATAAAGGCGATGCCCGCGTCGATGGAATCCCTCGGCACGAGGAACTTCCTCTCCTGCCCGTCGATCTCGATCGTACCCGAATCCGCCTGCAGAACGCCGCCGAGGATGTTCATGAGCGTGCTCTTGCCCGCGCCGTTTTCGCCGATGAGCGCGCGGATCTCGCCGTTGCCGACGGAAAAATCAACGCCCTTCAAAACGCGGTTTGCGTCAAAGCTCTTGACGATCTGCCGCATGGAAAGCGCCATCAAATTTCCTCCTCTCAAAGCCTGTTTTTCCGCAAAGCGACCGCGCAGTCGCCTTGCGGAAAAACCGGCCCGATATGCTATGGATGCTGGAAAGGAGGCCATGAAGGCTGAGCTTCATGGCCTCCTGAACGAACTAAGCGTTGATCTTAGTAGGGGCTGTTCTCGTCGAGGAACTCGGCGACGTTTTCGGCGTCGACGATGACGGTGGGATCGACGATGAGGTTTTCGACTTCTTCACCCTGCAGGACCTTGATGCAGTTCTCGATGCAGGTGGAGATCATGGTCGGGGAATAGGTGGCGGAGGAGATGGCGATGCCTTCGTAGATCTCCTCGGTCATCATGCCGAAGTACTTCTGGCAGCCGCCGCCGCCGGTGATGGCCTTGATGTCGGTGCGGCCGGCCTCAACGATGGCCTGCAGGGCGCCGATGGAGCTCTCGTCGTCCATGGAGAAGACGGCGTCGATCTGGGCGTTGGCAGTCAGAGCGTCAGCCATGTCGGCCTGGGTGTCGGCAGCGACGAAGGTGGTGGCGATGGTGACGGTCTCGATGTCGGGAGCGATCTGAGCGATGGTGTCTTCAAAGCCGGCCTTGCGGTCCGCAGCGACGTTGCCGGAGGTGGGAACGTCCAGGATCAGGACGGTGCCTTCGGTGCCGATCTTCTCGACGATGTACTCAGCGCCGCGCACGCCCATGCCGTAGTTGTCGCCGGTCAGGACGTAGAGGTTCTCGTGGTCGGCATACTCTTCGGAGACTTCGATGAGCATGTCGAAGTTGTAGATGACGATGCCGGCGTCGAGGGCCTTTTCAGCAGCGGTGGCAACACCGGTGAACTGCGGCCAGATGACGATGGCGTCCACACCAAGGGTGATGAACTGTTCGATACCGGAGGACATTTCTTCCGCGTTTTCGGCGGTGATGATGTCGTACTTCACGCCGGATTCTTCGGCGGTCTGTTCGGCATAATAGGCGACGCCGGCGACCCAACCGTGGGAAGCGACGGGAGCCAGGATGCCGATGTAGATCTCGTCTTCGGTCTCGGCGGAAACGACGCCGACCATGCCGATCATCATCATGACGGCCATGAGCAGAGCAAGGATCTTCTTCATAACAGGGTTCCTCCTCATAATTTGTGCCCGGGCGAATCTTTCCCCCGGAGTCGCATATAGTATAACATTTTGCTTTCCCCATTGCAATGCGCAACCGCGTCAAATTTAACATTTTCCGCCGTGTTTTTTGCCCCTTTGCGTTCCGACCCCGGTCGGAAGGGCGCATAAATTTGCACTCCGGGTAAAATCAGGGTCAAATTTCGCATAAGGGGGAGCACAAATGCGCTCTCTTGCTTGCATGGAGGAGCCAAATCAAGTATACTATTAAGGTATGGGAGGGCTGTGCGTCCGGCTCCTTGCGGGCGGGCGGGCAGAAGCGCTGGGCAGGCGGCTCCGGCAAGGGGCTCCCCTGCGCAGAACGCGTTCCCCCATTCACGGAGGTACAGCTATGGATTGCAAATTCAAAACGGAACTGGGCACAGTCACAGTCAGCGAAGACGTCCTGCTCAAGGTGGCCGGATATACCGCGCTGGAATGCTACGGCATCGTCGGCATGGCAGCCAAGCGTTCCACCGACGGCATCGTACAGCTGCTCGGCCGGGAAAACCTCGGCCGCGGCGTGCGCGTGCGCGCCAACGACGATTCAGTAAACGTGGATCTCTTCGTCGTGGTGGAATACGGCATTTCCATCGGCGTCGTCGCATCCGCGATCATTGACACGGTCAAATACAAGATCGAGCATCTGACCGGCATCAGGGTCAATCATGTCAGCGTGTCTGTAGAAGACATCCGCGTCTGATGCCCGCTCATCCTTGGGAGGTATACAAGTGCCAATTACAACGATAGACGGAATGATGCTCAAGGACATGTTCCTCTCCGGCGCGGCTCTGCTGGAAAACAACCGCGCGAGCGTCGACGCCCTGAACGTCTTCCCCGTCCCGGACGGCGACACCGGCACCAACATGTCGCATACCATGTCCGCCGCAGTCAAGGAACTGAGCGGCAGGACTTTCCCCACCGTCAGCGAGGTCTCCTCCACGGTGGCCAAGGGCGCGCTGCGCGGCGCCCGGGGCAACTCCGGCGTTATCCTCAGCCAGATCCTTCGCGGCTTCTCCAAGGCGCTCGAAGGACATGAGGAGATCGACGGAAGGCTGCTGGCCAAGGCCCTGCGCCAGGGCTCCGACACGGCCTACAAGGCCGTCATGAAGCCCAAGGAGGGCACCATCCTCACCGTCGCGCGCGTCATCGCCGAGGAGATCGAGGTCGAAGCCAGCCGCACGGACGACGTGCTCGAGCTGATGAAGCTCGTGGTCGAGCGCGGCGATGCGATCCTCAAAAAGACGCCGGACATGCTGCCCGTGCTCAAGCAGGCGGGCGTGGTGGACTCGGGCGGCAAGGGCCTGATGGTCATCTACGCCGGCTTCCTCTCCGCGCTCAGCGGCGAGCCCGTCGATCTCGTGGTCGAAGAGGGCGCGAGCCGCGCTCTGCCGGGCGAATATGTCGACGAGCACGATTACGATTCCATCGAGAGCATCGAATTCGGCTATTGCACGGAGTTCATCGTCTCCCGCCCGCGTCCGGACATGAAGGACAGCGAAGTGGCCAACCTGCGCAAGCGGCTCTCCCGCATCGGTGACAGCGTGGTCTGCATCGGCGATCTGGAGGTCGTCAAGGTGCACGTGCACACCAACGACCCGGGCAAGGCGCTGCAGATGGGCCTGGAGCTGGGCGAACTGGACGACATCAAGATCGAAAACATGCGCGAGGAATTCCGCGAGCGCATGGAGGCGCGTCTGGCCGCGCAGCCCAAGGTGGAGCTCAAGGAGTTCGGCTTTGTGGGCGTCGCGCTGGGCGAGGGCTTCTCGCAGATCTTCCGCGACATCCAGATCGACCAGATCGTGGACGGCGGGCAGACCATGAACCCCAGCATCGAAGACCTGGCCGACGCGGTGGACCGCACCAACGCCAAGACCGTCTTCGTGCTGCCCAACAACACCAACATCATCCTCGCCGCGCAGCAGGCGGCGGAGCTGACCGACAAGGAAGTGCATGTGCTGCCCACCAAGTCCGTCCCCATGGGCATCGCGGCCGCGCTGGCGTTTGATCCCTCCCTCTCGGGCGAGGAAAACGCGCAGAGCATGATGGCCGCCGCCGAAAACGTGCACACCGCCTCGGTCACCTATGCCGTGCGCGACACCGTCTTCGACGGCAGGGACATCCATGAGGGCGACATCATGGGCCTTGTGGACAACAAGATCCAGCTGCTGGGCAACGATGTACACGACGTCTCTCTGGACGTGCTCGCGGGCATGGTCAACGAGGACAGCGCGCTCATCTCCGTCTATTACGGCTCCGACGTGGACGCCGATTCCGCTCAGGCTCTGGCCGACGACATCATGGGCAAGTATCCCGACTGCGACGTGGAAGTGCACGAGGGCGGCCAGCCGCTGTACTACTACCTCATCGCCGTGGAATAACCATGCAGGACATACCGCTAAAAGATGTGCGGGGCATCGGCCCCGCCAGACTAAAGGCATTGACAGGCGCAGGCATCACAACGGTGCGTGCGCTTGTTGCATATCTCCCGAGCCGCTATATCGACCTGACGGACGTGCGGGAGATCGGCTCGCTCATGGGCGGCGAGGTCTGCCCCGTGCGCGCGCGCATCTGCGGGCCTATCCGCGAGCGCCGCGCGCCGCGCCTGCTCATCACGCAGGCAGAGCTCACCGACGATACCGGCTCTGTTCAGGCGCTCTGGTATAACCAGCCGTGGCTCAAGAAAAATCTGGAGGGCGGGCGCGAGCTGCTGCTCTACGGCCCCGTGGTGCAGAAGGGAAACCGGCTGACGCTGCAAAGCCCGACGTTTGAATCCGAGGAGGAGCCGATCCGCCCGGTCTACCGCGCGATCGGCGGCATACCGCCCAAGGCGCTCGCCTCCTGCATCCAGTCCGCGCTGAAAATGTGCGAGGGGCAATGGAAGGACGAGCTGCCCGAGAGCCTGCGCATGCGCCACGGCCTGTGCGAGCGCAATTTTGCCATGCGGCAGGCTCATCTTCCGGAGAGCAAGGAGGCGCTCGAATGCGCGCGCTACCGGCTCGCCTTTGAGGAGCTGCTCCTCTTCCAGACGGGGCTGATGCTGCTGCGCAGCGGCGCGGGGCGGCAGGGCGTTCAGATCGACTGCACGCCCGAGGACGGAGAGGCCTTCTGGAACACTCTCCCCTTTGCCCCGACCGGCGCGCAGCGCAGAGCCCTTGCGGAGATCCTGCGCGACATGGCCGCGAAACACCCCATGGCGCGGCTCGTACAGGGCGACGTGGGCTGCGGAAAGACGGCCATCGCCTTCGGCGCGATGTACGTCTGCGCGCAATACGGCTGGCAGTGCGCGCTCATGGCCCCGACGGAGATCCTCGCCGAGCAGCATTTCGAGAGCGCGAAGGAGCTGCTCGAGCCCCTCGGCATCCGCTGCGGCCTGCTCAAGGGCGGCATGGGCGCAAAGGCGCGCCGCGAGGCAAAGGAGGCCATCGCCTCCGGGCAGTGGCAGGCCGTCATCGGCACGCACGCGCTCATTTCCAAGGATATCGAATATAAAAACCTCGGCCTGGTCGTCACGGACGAGCAGCATCGCTTCGGCGTGGAGCAGCGCACCGTCCTGCAGGAAAAGGGCGCCTCCCCCAACGTGCTGGTCATGTCCGCTACGCCCATCCCGCGCACGCTCTCGCTCATCCTCTACGGCGACCTCGACATCACCATCGTGGACGAGCTGCCTCCGGGCCGCACGCCCGTCAAGACGCGCGTCGTACCCGAGAGCAAGCGCGACGACATGTACGGCTTTCTGCGCAGCGAGATCCAAAAAGGCCGGCAGGTCTACATCGTCTGCCCGCTGGTGGACGCTTCCGAGGCGATCGAGGCCAAGAGCGCGGAGGACGTCTACAAGGAGCTGTGCGAGGGGCCGCTCTCGTCCGTGCGCGTCGGCCTTGTGCACGGCAAAATGAAAGCGGCGGACAAGGACGAAGTGCTCGCCGCCTTCCGCGACGGGCAGATCGACGCGCTGGTCGCCACGACGGTGATCGAAGTGGGCGTGAACGTGCCCAACGCGAGCGTCATGGTCGTGGAAAACGCCGACCGCTACGGCCTGAGCCAGCTGCATCAGCTGCGCGGGCGCGTCGGGCGCGGCAGCGAGGTCTCCTGGTGCTTCTTTATGGCGGAGCCCAACGAGCGGCTCAAGACGCTTGTGGAAACCAACGACGGCTTCAAGGTCGCGGAGCGGGACCTTGAACTGCGCGGCCCGGGCGAGCTGCTGGGCACGCGCCAGAGCGGCGCGGTCTCCCCCGGCCCGGGCGCCATGCTCGGCGACAGCCAGCTGCTCAAGCTGACGCACGATATCGCGCGCGCTTTGGTCAAGCAGCCGGACGCGGACGAAGCCCGCGCCGTGATCGACCTTGCGCGCGCCGCGCTGGAGGAAAAGCTCGCGCGCGTGGGCATGAACTGAACATACAACGCCCCTGTGCCGCAAAAGCACAGGGGCGTTCGTTTTTTGGAGTTCAGTTTCCGTTCGTCACGTCGAAGATCCCGGTCACTTTATTGCAGTCCGCGCAATAATACGCGTCCGGCACTCTCGTCTGGCCCAGCAGCACGTTCGATCTCCCGATGGGTTTCCCCTCGGTATAGAGCATGCGCCCGAGCCCCTTTTTGGCAAACTGCGCCTCGGGATGCCACATCAGCACCACGCCCTGCGCCACGAGCCCGCCTTTTTCCATTTCCTTTCCGCAAATCGGACAGAGCATGCCGTTCCCCTCCTTTGCACGCTCAGTATACCCCGTCGTACGCGGCGCGTCAACATGCCAAAAAAACAAAAAAGAGAGGGGAAGCGCCGTTTCGCTCCCTCTCTCCTGCCGCAGATGCATCGGCCCGGCGTTTTTCCGCCAGACTATTTCACGCGTCGGCTCAGCCGCGCTGGCCGGACATGGCGCGCTCCTGCGCCTCGATCATCCTCTTGACCATATTGCCGCCGATGGAGCCGGCGTCCTTGGAAGTGATGTCGCCGTTGTAGCCCTGCTTGAGGTTGATGCCCAGAGAAGAGGCCACTTCGTGCTTCATGTTATACAAAGCCTGCTTGGCTTCCGGAACGTTGATGGTATTGGAATTGGAATTGCTGGCCATTTTTCGGTCCCTCCGTTTCTTTGTTTACCAGTTGCCGCCCTGCGGCTTGACGCCGGCCGCCTGCTTTTCATAGTCTTCGATCATCTTCTTGACCATGTAGCCGCCGACATAGCCGTTTTCGCGGGAAGTCAGGTCGCCGTTGTAGCCCTGCTTCATGTTCACGCCCAGCTGGCGGGCGATCTCAAACTTCATGTTGTCGAGCGCCTGACGGCTTTCCGGAACGTTGGTGGTCTTGCTTGCCATTCTGCTCTCACCTCCTGCTTCAGGGTCGCGCGGCCTTTGCGCCGTGCGCGTCCTCCACACGGCATGGCCGCGCTTCGGTCTGCGCATATTGTGGCTGCGGCAGAGGCAAAATACGCTGGCAATGTTTTCAGCGCGCCTTCTCTGCAAAAAACGCCCGCCTTCCTTTCAAAACACGAAAGGGAGGCGGACGTTTCTGCACGGCGCCGCGTCAGCCGCGCCTG
>JAUMYC010000281.1 GCA_030528845.1 Eubacteriales bacterium | reverse complement strand
CGCAAGCCCTACGGCGAACGCCGCGAATACGGCGAGCGCAAGCCCTATGGCGAGCGCGAGGAGCGCCGCTTTGAGGACCGCCCGCAGCGTGAGGAGCGCAGGCCCTATGGAGAGCGTGCAGAGCGCCGCTTTGACGAGCGCCCGGCCTTCGGCGGCCCGCGTCCGCAGCGCCGTGACGAGCGCCCGATGCGCGAGGATCGTCCCCCGCGAGTGACGAGCGCCGCCCGATGCCGCCGCGCCCCGAGCGCATGGAGCGCCCGTTGGACGAGGAGCCGATGGAGAACAACCTGCTGGTGGGCCGCAATCCCATCCGCGAGGCGCTGCGCGCCGGCCGCGATATCGAGAAGCTGCTCGTCGCCCGCGGCGAGCTGATCGGCTCCGCGCGCGAGATCGTGGCGATGGCGCGCGATGCGAAGATCGTCGTGCAGGAAGTGGACCGCGTGCGCCTGGATCAGATGGCCCCCAACCATCAGGGCCTGATCGCGGTGGCCAGCGCCTACAGCTATAAGACCGTCGACGACATGCTCGCCCTGGCCAAGGAGCGCGGCGAAGCGCCGCTGCTGGTGATCCTGGACGGCGTGACCGATCCGCACAACCTGGGCGCGATCATCCGCAGCGCGGAGTGCGCGGGCGCGCACGGCGTGATCATCCCGGAGCGCCGCGCGGTGGGCCTGACCCCGGCGGCCGTCAAATCCAGCGCCGGCGCGGTGGAATACCTGCCGGTGGCCAAGGAGACGAACCTGACCCGCGTGATCGAGCGCCTCAAGAAAGAGGGCGTGTGGATCTACGGCGCGGCGATGAACGGCGAAAACTACCGCAAGGTGGACTTCTCCGGCGCGGCGGCGATCGTCATCGGCTCGGAGGGCGAGGGCATCTCCCGCCTGGTGAGCGACAGCTGCGACAAGCTGGTCTCCCTGCCGATGAAGGGCCATATCGACTCCCTGAACGCTTCCGTGGCGGCGGGCATCCTGCTCTACGCCGTGGCCGGCGCGAGGGCATAAGCGATGAAACCGCTGCTGCTTGTGGACGGGTACAACGTCATCGGCGCGTGGGACGTGCCCCGGGCGGAGCACTTGTCCATCGACGAGGCGCGAGAGAGGCTCGTCCACCTGATCGCGGACTATGCGGGCTTTTCCGGCGAGGAAGTGATCGTCGTCTTTGACGGCCACTACACGGACAGGCCCGTGCGCTCGCGCTCAAGCGTGCACGGCGTGGAGGTGGTCTTCACCAAGCACGCAGAGAGCGCGGACAACTATATCGAGACGCTCTGCGCGCAGGCGCCCAAGTGGCGGCATGTGCGTGTGGCGACGAGCGACTCCACCGAACAGACGGTGACGATGGGGCGCGGCGCGGTGCGCATTTCCTCGCGCGAGTTTCTTATTGAACTGACGCAGGTGCGCCGCGTGGGCCGCGTGCGCATGAAGGAAGAGAGGGTTTCCCGCGGGGATATCTTTTCCCGCCTGCCGCCGCATCAGAGAGAGATCTTTGACCGCATGCGCAAGGGGCTTGACGACTGAGCGCGCAGAGGAAAAAAGGCTCTGTATCACAATCGCCCGCATACCCGGGCGGCCAAGGAGGACGGAATGTACAAAGACTATGAAAGCATGACCGACGAGGAGGTCGCGCTGCTGGCTCAGCAGGGCGACGTCGACGCGTCGGAATATCTGCTCAACAAGTACAAAAACTTTGTCCGCTCCAAGGCGCGCTCGTATTTCCTCGTCGGCGCGGACCACGAGGACATCGTGCAGGAGGGCATGATCGGGCTGTTCAAGGCGTTCCGCGATTTCAAGCCCGATAAGCTCGCTTCCTTCCATGCGTTTGCAGAGCTGTGCGTGACGCGCCAGATCATCACGGCGATCAAGACCGCGACGCGGCAGAAGCACATTCCGCTCAACTCCTACGTCTCCCTCAACAAGCCCATCTACGAGGAGGAGAGCGACCGCACGCTCATGGACGTGATCACCGAGGGCAGAAGCGCCGACCCGGAGGAGCTGCTCATCGGTCAGGAAAACTACGTGAGCATCGAGAGCCGCATCGACGAGGCGCTTTCCCCGCTTGAAAGAAAGGTGCTCGCGGCGTATCTGGACGGCAAGAGCTATCAGGAGATCGCCAAGATGCTCGACCGCCATGTCAAGAGCATCGACAACGCGCTGCAGCGCGTCAAGCACAAGCTTGAAAAGCTGATCCGCGAGCGAAATGGCTGAGGCGATTCAGTCAAAAATGCGTGCGGCATATTGACATTTTCAAGAGATTTGGATAGAATAAGGGATGAATAAACCGGTTGACAGCCCCTTGCAGGTGTAGTTTAATGGCAGAACTTCAGCTTCCCAAGCTGATCGCGTGGGTTCGATTCCCATCACCTGCTCCAGAGCGACCACCGACAATTCGGCGGGCGCAGAACAACTGTCAGCCGAAATATCGAGGAGGTTTTTCCAATGGCGAAGCAAAAGTTTGAGCGCACCAAGCCGCACGTTAACATCGGCACCATCGGCCACGTTGACCACGGCAAGACCACCC
>JAUMYC010000068.1 GCA_030528845.1 Eubacteriales bacterium | reverse complement strand
GCCTCCCTTTGCAGCCGGTGCATGGATAATGATACGACCCCATTATACTACATTTGTGCAGGGAGAGCAAAATAAATGCGCCGCTGCGCCCTGCAAAACTTGAATAAACGGCGGCGTTTCCATATAATGGGGAGGCGGATACAATGGGAGCGCCGCCCGCACATCGGCGGGACGGCGGGGAAGGAGAGGCTGCGTTTATGAGAAGACTTTTGAGCGTCGCGGCGGCGCTGGCGCTGCTGATGAGCGTGCTTTGCGCGAACGGGGGCATGGCGGAGGCCGCGGAGAACGGCTATGCGTATGTTCCGTATGTGATCTCGCAGATCCACAGGGAGGTGTGCGGAGAGGAAGCCGCCGCGCTCGCGGAGGATATTCTCGATGCGTACATTGCCTATGAGAATTCTGTGCCCGCAGGCGACGAGGAGACGGCGCAGATGGCGCTGGCCGTCGCGCGCAGGAGCTTTCCGCCCTTCGACGCCTTTGCGAGGTTCAACGGATACACCGCCTACAAGGACGGCCGGGTCTCATGGGAGATGAAGCAGACGAAGGACGAGCACGAACAGACGCTCGATACGTTCCGCACGGCCATAGAGGGGTATCTGGGCATTCTGCGGGAGGGCGACTGCGAGACGGCGCGCGCGCTGGCGCTGTATAAGGAGCTGCTGACGGGCAGCCGATACGACAGCTCCTTTAACGGGGCGGTCGTGGAGGAGACGCCGGTGGAGCTCACGCCGTATTATTTCCTGCTGCATCGGTCCGGGGTCTGCGGAGGGTATGCGGAGGCATATGCCTATCTGCTCCGGCAGGTCGGCATAGACGCCTGCGACATCATGGGGCTGGACGAGGCGTTCCTCGCGGGCGAGCCCGGCACGCCGCACGCATGGGTGCTGATGAAGCTGAACGGGAAGTATTATTTCAGCGACCCGACATGGGAAAGCAGCAGCGGGGAGCTGGCGTATTTCTGCTTCACGCAGGAGTTTCGCTCGAGCCTTGGCGGGGGCAGCTTCCCGGTCGACAGCATGCACATCTGCGGCCTCAGAGCGCTGGAGGGGTTCGACATCTCGGACACGACCTTTGACGTGTTCCGCACCCAGTTCGCCGCGTCGCTGGTCAAGAGATGGGAATTCACGCCCGACCGCAGCGGCATCGTCTATACGGGGCCGGACGGCTCCCGCAGCCGCTTTGCGTTTTGAGCAGCGGCTCCGCGCGCTGCGTTGACATTTGCCGGGCCGACCGCTATACTGATGAAAGAATTGGGCGCAGAGGCCTTTGCGCCTTGAGAAAAACAATGATTTCGCGGGGCGTGCGCCCTGCGGGAAATGAGGGAACGGATATGATCCGCTACAACGAGAAGGAACAGGTGTTCCATATCTCCACGAAGAACACGAGCTATCTCCTCGGCCTGCACAAGGGCGCGTACCCGGTGCACCTGCATTGGGGCAAGAGGGTCTACGGCGACGAGGCCATCTGGTCGCTGGAAGCGCCCTATCGCCGCGCGAAGAGGCTGCTCACGCCCGAGCCGGGCACGGAGCTGTTCACCATGGAATATCTGCCGATGGAATACCCCAGCTACGGCACGAGCGATTTCCGCCCGAGCGCCTTTCAGGTGCGCGATGAAAACGGCGACCGCATCTCCGACGCGCGCTATGTCTCCCATGAGATCGTAAAGGGCTCCGTGGGCATCCCCGGCCTGCCGGCGTGCTATGCCGCGGAAGAGGGTGAGGCCGAGACGCTCATCCTTACCCTGCACGACGATGTGCTGGATCTCGACGTGAAACTCTATTACACCGCCTTTGAACACTACGACGCCGTCACGAGGCATACCGAATTCGTCTATCACGGCGAGGGCAGGCTCTATCTTGAAAACGCGCTGTCCGTCTCCATCGACCGCCAGCAGGGCTACGATGAGATGATCGTGCTGCACGGCACGGCCCTGCGCGAGAAACACATGTCCCGCCGCCCCGTCGGCAACGGCATGACCTCCGTCGAAAGCCTGCGCGGCATCTCCTCCCATCAGCAGAGCCCCTTTGCGGCCATGGTGGACAAGGAGACCACCGAGCACAACGGCAATGCGTGGGGCGTGACGCTGGCCTATTCCGGCAATTTCATCGTGCGCTGCGACAGCGACTGCTATGCCGCCGCGCGCCTGCAGGCCGGCCTGCATCCGGACACCTTCTGCTGGGAGCTTTCTCAGGGCGGCAGCTTCCACACGCCGGAAGCCATCCTCGTTTATTCTCATGAGGGCCTCAACGGCATGTCCCAGCGCTTCCATAAGCTCTTCCTCGAGCGCCTTGCGCGCGGCAATTGGAAGGACAAGGAGCGCCCGGTTCTGCTCAACACATGGGAAGCCTGCTATTTTGATTTCACGCACGACAAGGTCGTCGACCTTGCCAAGGCGGCCAAAAAGGCGGGCATGGAGCTGCTGGTCATGGACGACGGCTGGTTCGGCCATCGCAACTCCGCCAATTCTTCCCTGGGCGACTGGTATGTGAACATGAATAAGCTGCCCAAGGGCCTCAAGGGCCTCGCGGACGAGATCAACGCCGAGGGGCTGAAGCTGGGCATCTGGTTCGAGCCGGAGATGATCTCGCCGGATTCCGACCTCTACCGCGCGCATCCGGACTGGTGCATCCATGTCAAGGACCGCGTGCGCACCACATGGCGCGATCAGCTCTATCTCGATCTGGCGCGCGACGAAGTGGCGGATTATGTCATCGAAAGCCTGACCGAGGTGCTCGGCAGCGCCAACATCGAGTACGTCAAATGGGACAACAACCGCCGCATCACCGAGCCCGGCAGCGCTTCTCTGCCGCCGGAGCGCAAGGGCGAGCTGTTCCACCGCTATGTGCTCAACCTCTACCGCATCCTTGAGACCGTCACCTCCCGTTTCCCGAACGTGCTGTTTGAAAACTGCGCCTCCGGCGGCGCGCGCTTCGACGCGGGCATGATGTATTATTTCTCCCAGACCTGGGCCAGCGACAACACCGATGCGACCTCCCGCCTGAAGATCCAGTACGGCACCTCTCTGCTCATGCCGCCGCTGTGGATCACTTCCCATATCTCCGCTTCCCCGAACCACCAGCTCGAGCGCGAAACGCCGCTGCGCTTCCGCGAGAATGTGTGCATGCCGTTCAACAAGGGCTATGAGCTGAACCTGCTCAAGCTGCCGGACGAGGAGCTGCAGCTGATGGCCGAGGAGAACGAGCGCTACCGCGCTATCCGCCGCCTCGTGCAGTTCGGCACCTTCACCCGCCTCGAAAGCCCGTTTGCGGGCGAGTACACCGCATGGCAGACGGCTATGGGCGACGAGACTATGGTGTGGTTCTACAAGCCGCAGGTCGAGGCCGAGGAGGCCTATATCCGCGTGTATCCCGTCGGCCTTGAGGAAGAGGCCATGTACCTCGACAAGACCACCGGCAAGGTCTATAACGGCGCGATGATCATGAACATGGGTCTGACCATCGATTGGGCCAACGGCGATCATTTCTCCCAGATCTGGCATCTGGTCAAGCAGTGAGCCGACGAGGAGACGTCAGGGGCTGCTCGCCCCGGAAACCCTCGGCAAAGGGAATGATTCCCTTTGCAAACCTCAATTAGGGGCTATATGAATAAAAAGGGCATGCGTTCTGTCAACAGGACGCATGCCTTTTCTTTTATATTCATTCCCCAATGCGGGATTCCAAAGGGATGAAATTCCTTTGGCGAGGGGCGTGGGGGCGAGAAGCCCCCACCGTTCCCCCGCCGTTCTCCTTGCGCCTTACCCCTTGCCCTGCGCTTCGATGCGCTCGGCGAGGTCGTTGAGATAGATCCAGCGCTCGGTCTTTTCGTCGAGCTGCGCGGAAAGCTGCTCTTTCTTTTCGGAAAGCTCCTGCAGCTTCATATAATCGCTGGCGTTGGCCTCGATATCGCGCTCGCACTGCGCGATGGCCTCCTCCAGCGCGGCGATGTCCCCGTCGATGGTCTCGAATTCGCGCTGTTCCTTGAAGGAGAACTTGAGCTTCTGCGGCTTGGGCGCCGCGGGCTTTGCGGGCGCGGGCTTTGCGCTCTCGGCCTTTTCCTCGGCGGAGAGGTCCGGCTCGCGCTTGGCGGCGTAATCGGCAAAGGAGCCGGTGTAGACGCGTACCTCGCCGCTGCGGCGCACCTCGAAGATGGAATGGGCGATCTTGTCGAGGAAATAGCGGTCGTGCGACACGGCGATGACCGCGCCGGGGAAGGTGACGAGGTATTCCTCGAGGACGGTCAGCGTCTCGATGTCGAGGTCGTTGGTGGGCTCGTCGAGCAGCAGCACGTTCGGCGCGGACATGAGGATGCCCAGAAGATAGAGCCTGCGCCGCTCGCCGCCGGAGAGGCGGCTGATCTCGTTGTAATGCATGTAGGAGGGGAAGAGGAATTTTTCGAGCATCTGCGAGGCGGTGACCACGCCCTCGCGCGTGTGCAGAGCGGGCGAGATGTTGTTGAGATATTCGATCACCTTGTCGCGCGGGTCGAGCGCCTCGTTTTCCTGCCGGAAATAGCCGATGCGCACCGTCGCGCCGACCTCCCGCGCGCCGCTGTCGGGCTCGAGCAGCCCGGCGATCAGGTTCAGCAGAGTGGACTTGCCCGCGCCGTTGCGGCCGACGACGCCGATGCGGTCGTCGCGCAGGAGGGTGTAGGAGAAATCGTCGACGACCTTTTTGCCGGAAAAGGCCTTGCAGACGGCCTGCATCTCCAGCGTCTTTTTGCCCAGACGGCTCGCGCCCGCGCTGATCTCCAGCGAGGCCTCGAGCTCCGGCGCGTCCTGCGCAAGGAGCGCCTCATAGCGATGGATGCGCTCCTGTGATTTGGTGGTGCGGGCTTGCGCGCCGCGGGTGATCCACTGATATTCGCGCCGGAGGATGGACTGGCGCTTGCGCTCGCTGGCCTGCGCGGATTCGATGCGCAGGGCGCGCAGCTGCAGATAGCCGGAATAGTTGGCCTCGTAGAGGTAAAGCTTGCCGAAGGAGACCTCGGCGATGGTGTTGACGACCCTGTCGAGGAAATAGCGGTCATGCGTGACCATGATGATCGCGCCGCTGTAGCGCCGCAGCTGGCCTTCGAGCCAGTCGATCATGTCCGTGTCGAGGTGGTTGGTGGGCTCGTCGAGGATGAGCACCTCCGCCGGGCGAAGGAACGCCGCGGCGAGGGCGGCGCGCTTGCGCTGGCCGCCGGAGAGCGTGGCCACGTCGCGGTCGAACTCGGCGACGCCCAGCCGCGTGAGCATGGTCTTGGCCTCGTATTCGTGCGCGTCGCGGAAATCGGCCGGGCAGTTGGCGAGCACCTGCTCGAGCACCGTGCGCCCGGGGGTCATTTCCGGCGTCTGCGGAAGATAGGACACCTGCACCCCGGGGAAGACGGTCACGCTGCCGCTGTCGGGCTCCTGCGCGCCGGCGAGGATCTTGAGCAGAGTGGATTTGCCCGTGCCGTTCACGCCGATCAGGCCGATGCGGCTCTGATGGGTGATGTGCAGCGTCACGTCGCTCAGGATCTGTCTGTCGCCGTAGTTTTTGGATATATTTTCAGCTGAAATGCGCATGGGACACTCTCCTTTGTTTCGGCAGCGCCATTTATATTCTGTTTGTCGAAACCCACGCTGCCGCGGGCTTTCGACCCGGGATCCGCTGTGCGGATCCCTAAACCCAATCATATTATGTTTGTCGAAAACCACGCCGCCGCGGAACTTCATTATATCATGCCTGCGTTAAGCAATGCGGGTGGAAATGCGCGCGCTTGTGTGCTATAATGCGCGTATATCGCAAAAAGCAGGGGGGCGATGCGCGCGTGGACATCGGCAATCTGCGGGACAGGCTGCGCAAGGCCGGCGCTTCCTCTGCCAAAAGGGCGGAGCCGAAGCCGGCGGCGGGGCTCGTCATCCGCGAATGCAGCCGGGAGGCGGACGAGCGGCTGTATCGCCTTGCGCCGGAGGCGCTGCGGCGCATCGGCTGCGCGCAATGCGATATGGACATCGAAAAAGCGCTCTTTCTCGACACGGAGACCACAGGGCTCTCCGGCGGCGTGGGCACGGTCGCGTTTCTGGTGGGCCTTGGCTGGATCAGAGACGGCGTGTTTCATGTCCGGCAGATCCTCATGAAGGATTACGCCAGCGAAGGCATGCTCATCGAGGAGATGGCGCGGGCCTCCGAAGGGTTTCTGCACACGATCAGCTTCAACGGGCGCACGTTCGACCTGCCTCTGCTGGAGACGCGCTGCACCATGAACCGGCGGCGCTCGCCCTATTCCAAGATGGAATGCATCGACCTGCTCACCCCGGCGCGCAGGCTCTGGCGCAGGCGGCTGGGCAGCGTGCGGCTGGCCCGGCTGGAGGAGCAGATCCTCGGGCAGGGGCGCGAGGGCGATCTGCCCGGCAGCGAGGCCCCGCAGAGGTATTTCGATTATCTCAAGACGGGGGATTTTGCGCTGCTGGAAGAGGTGATCGACCATAACCGGCAGGATATCCTCTCCATGGGCGCGCTGCTGGCGGAGATCTGCGAGGTCTACGGCAGCCCGCGCAGGGCGAAGGAGACGGCGGATCTGCTCAGCCTCGGGCTCGCGCTGGGGCGGCAGGGCGAGAAGGCCGAGGCCGAGGCGCTCTATCGCATGGCGGCGGAGCCGAAGCCCGTCACGAGCATACAGGCGCTGAGCGAGAGCGGGCTGCGCGCGCAGGCGGCAAAGGAGCTGGACCGGCTTTTGCGGCGCGAGGGCCGCAAAGAGGAGCGCATCGAACTGCTGCGCCGCCTGTGTACCTCGCGCGAGGGCGCGCTCTACGCGCACACGGAGCTGGCGAAGATCTACGAACACGAATATAAGGACTATCGGGCGGCGCTGCGCGCTGCGGGCGAGGCTTTGCGGCACAGCGCGCAGGAGGACGAGCGCGAACAGGCGCGCAGGCGCATCGAACGGCTGGAAAAGAAGATCGCAAAGAGCAAAGGAGAGAATGCGAAATGTCTTTTTTGAATAATTTCAAGGCGAGAAAGGCGTATATGCGCCATGTGGAGGGCAACCAGTGCAGCGACAGGGGCGAAGTGGAAAAGGCGAAGGCGAAGTACGAAGAGGCGCTCGCGCTCTACGCCGAGATCACCAAGGACCCGAACTGCAAGCATATCTATCTGGAGGCGTATTCCGTGCTGCTGATGCGCTACCGCAGGTTTGAAGAGGCGATGGCGCTGCTGCGCAGGGCGGACAAATACGCCATGCCCAAGCCGGACAAGCTCAAGCTGCGCGTGAATTACGCCGTGTGTCAGTGGAAGCTGGGCAGGCTCGAGCAGGCGATCGAGCTGATGGAAAACGTCTTTCACGACCTGAAAAATTCGCTGGTGTACGGCTCGCTGGGCTATATGTATATCGAGCAGGCCGTGCAGACCGGCGACTACAGCAAGGCGATCGAATTCAATCAGGCGGCGTATGAATATGACGAGGACGACGCCGTGGTGCTGGACAATATGGGCCAGCTGTATCTGAACATGGGCGAAGTGGACAAGGCGCTGGGATATTTCGAAAAGGCGCACGAGCTCAAGCCCAAGCAGGTGGACACGCTGTATTATCTGGCGAAGATCTATCACGGGCAGGGTAAGGACGACCGGGCGCGCGGGCTGCTGGACGAGGCGCTGCGCGGCAATTATTCCGCGCTGGCGACGACCACGCGCGAGATGGCGCAGAAGCTGCGCGAGGAGATCGGCTGAAAAAAGCAAAGAAAGCGCCGGGCCTCCCGGGAAAGGGGCTCCGGCGCTTTGCGTTTTTTGGAGGGGGTTCGGGTGGTTTTGCGGCAGGGCTCAGCCGCGCGTGCCGCCTTTGCGGAATTCCCGCGCGCCGCGGCGCATGAGGCCGAGCGCCGCGAAAAAGGAGCGGCCGCCGCGCCAGTCGGGATGGCGCAGGAGCATCAGAGCGCAATAGGGCAGGCCGAAGCCGAAAATGGCCTCGAACAGGGCGCCCTTGTCGCGCAGGTATTTTTCGTCGTAGCCGGAAAACCAGCCGGAATCGGCATGGCGCACGCGCGCGATCTCCTTTGGCACGGCGACGAGCTTCAGCCCCGCCTTGAGGCACGCCGCCGTGAACAGGCTGTCCTCGCCGTTGGAGAAGGTCGAGCCGCTGCCGAAGCGTTCGTCAAAGCGCAGGCCGGCCTTGCGCAGGCTCGCGAGGCGATAGACGAAGCGATAGGAGGGATAGCGCATGGAATTGCGCAGGAGCAGCGGGTGCTCCTGTTCGATGGGGCGCTGCGGGCGATCGGGCGTGTCCGAGGGCACGTTGAAGGCGATCGCGTCCGCCTCGGGATGCGCGGCAAAGGCGGAGAGGATCGTCTGCTCCGCCGCCGGGTCGACGGCGACGTCGTCGTCGCACAGCCAAAGGAATTCGGCCTGCGCCCGCTCAAGCGCCATGTTCCTGCTGCGGCTCAGGCCGCGCCGGTCGCTGTCGCAGACGGGAAATTCGCAGCCGGAAAAGGAAACGGTGCGCTCGCCCGTGCGGCCGCATTGGTTGATAAAAAAAGCGCGATGCCCGGCAAGGCGCATGCGGGAGGGCACGGCGTCGCCCGAAAGATGCATGGTGGAGACGCAGATCTCGACGTGAGAAGGCATAGACAGACCGCCTTTGCAGCAAAAATGACAGCTATAGTATACGGCATAATGTCGGAAAATGTAAAGATGATGATTGTCAGGCGCGCGGGGTTTGGGTATAATGATGCTATGAGCAGCAAATGCTGCAATTCCGGAAGGAGGAAAATGATATGGCTTTGACTGAGGCGCAGGTAAACGCCGGATATGCATATGCGAAAGAGGTCTACGCGGGCGTAGGCGTGGATGTGGACAAGGCGATGGAGACGGCAGCGCG
Organism: Eubacteriales bacterium; assembly: GCA_030528845.1. The sequence continues at coordinate 2,164 of JAUMYC010000068.1, read as the reverse complement.
CATCCCGATCTCGATGCACTGCTGGCAGGGCGACGACGTGATCGGCTTCGAGGGCTCCGGCGAACTGACCGGCGGCATCGCCACGACGGGCAACTATCCCGGGCGCGCCCGCACGGCGGACGAGCTGCGCGCGGATATGGACGCCGCGATGGCGCTCATCCCCGGCACGAAGAAGGTGAACCTGCACGCGAGCTACGCCGAGCTCAACGGCAGGAAGATCGACCGCGACGCCTATACCGTGGCGGAGTTCAAAAACTGGGTGGACTGGGCCGTGGAGAAGAAGATCGGTCTGGACTTCAACCCGACCTATTTCTCCCATCCGAAGGCGGAATCCGGCTTCACCCTCGCCAGCGAGGACAAGGGCGTGCGCGATTTCTGGATCGAGCACGGCAAGCGCTGCCGCGAGATCGGCGAGGAATTCGCCAAGGCGACCGGCAAGCCCTGCGTGATCAATTTCTGGATGCCGGACGGCTATAAGGACACCCCGGCGGACACCGCCTCCCCGCGCGAGCGCATGGTGCGCGCGCTGGACGATATCCTCGGCGCGAAGAAGATCAGCAAGGATCTGGTGCAGGACGCCGTGGAATCCAAGCTCTTCGGCATCGGCGTGGAGAGCTACACCGTCGGCTCGCATGAGCTCATGTACGGCTATGCGCTGACCAGGGGCATCATGTATGCGCTGGACGCCGGCCATTTCCATCCGCTGGAGTATATCTCCTCCAAGATCAGCTCCGCGCTGCAGTATATGCCGGCGGTGCTGCTGCACGTTTCCCGCGGCGTGCGCTGGGACAGCGACCACGTCATCACGCTGGACGACGAGCTGCAGAACATCATGAACGAGATCGTCTATAACGATTACACCGACCGCGTGGCCATCGCGCTGGACTATTTCGACGCGTCCATCAACCGCGTCGCCGCGTGGACCATCGGCGTGCGCAACGCCCAGAAGGCGCTGCTGCGCGCGCTGCTCACCCCGGAAAAGGCCATCCGCGAATGCGAATACAAGGGCGACCTGACCGGCAGGCTGGCCCTGCAGGAGGAAGCCAAGACGCTGCCCTTCTCCGCCGTTTGGGACGCCTACTGCCTGAAGCAGGGCGTGCCGGTGGGCGAGGAATGGCTCAGGGTCGCGCGCGAATACGAGGCGAACGTGCTGGCCAAGCGCTGAGCGAGGGCGAAAGAAACAGAACAAAACGCCGCTCTCCCTTTCGTTGGGGAGGGCGGCGTTATCTTATCGAAATTTACGCAGGGCAGCCGGAAAACCGGGCGCGGGGGCGTTTTTTCAGCGCAGGGAATCGAGAAAGGCGCGGGCTTGTCTGCGGCTGCGCAGGCGGATGATCTCCCGTCCGGGAGCGGGCACGAGCAGCTGTTCCATCTTCGCGCCGTTGCGGCGGCGGAAATCGAGGATGGAGCGGATAAACGGCCAATTCAGCCGTTCCGGGCAGTTGGGCGACATATCCGGGCGCACCTTGCCGTAGTTGGTCAGCACGCGGCGCAGCGCGCCGAAGAGGGAGACGTGCAGCGGATAATCCAGCCAGACGACGGCCTCTGCGCGCGCGAGGCGCATCGGCAGCGTGCGGCTGAAATTGCCGTCGATGATCCAGCAATCTTTTGCAAGCTCGCAGCGCAGCAGCGCGTCGAATTCTTCGGCGGGGACGCTCGTCCAGTGGTCGCGCCAGAAGAGCTTATCCAGATGCACCGCGGGCAGACCGGTGCGCTGCGCCATGGCGCGGGCCATCGTGCTCTTGCCCGAGCCGGGGCAGCCCACGACGAGATATCGCTGCGGCATGAAAACGCCTCCTTTTGTTTTATGTGGGTTGGCGAGCCTCGAGCCGCATGAAGAAGTGGGAATCGTTTTCTGATAGGATCTGGAAGCCAAATCGCTCGTAAAGATGCAGGGCGGGATTTGTGCGGAACACCTTGAGAAGGACAGGTTTGCGTTTTTGTGTGGAGAGGTCTGCCATTTGCGCGAGGATGCATGAACCGATGCCCTGGCTGCGCGCTTTGGACAGCAGCTGCATATGGAAGCCGGAGAAGGCGTCGAGTTCTTCACGGTAGCCCCAGAAGCCGACGATCTCGCCGTGCAGAGTGATTTTGTACAGGGATTCGTGCAGGGCTGAATCGAACAGCGCGCCGTTACGGCGGATCTGATCGGATTCGTCCCATG
>JAUMYC010000067.1 GCA_030528845.1 Eubacteriales bacterium | reverse complement strand
AGCTGCCGGGGCGAAAGAAAGCCTGAGCGAAGACGGGGCTGTCGATCCCTCCGTCTGCTCCCTTTGCACAAGGGAGCCCTATTTTGGAAACCTGCTGCCTGAGAGCAAGGTGCCCCGCAGGGGCGGAGGGGCTGTCGATCCCTCCGTCAGCTCCCTTTACACAAGGGAGCCCTATTTTGGAAACCTGCTGCCTGAGAGCAAGGTGCCCCGCAGGGGCGGAGGGGGTGTCGATCCCTCAATCAGCTCCTTTTGCACAAGGGAGCCCTATTTTGGAAACCTGCTGTCTGAGAGCAAGGTGCCCCGCAGGGGCGGAGGGGGTGTCGATCCCTCAATCAGCTCCCTTTACACAAGGGAGCCCTATTTCAGAAACCTGCTGCCTGAGAGCAAGGTGCCCGCAGAGGCGGACGGGCTGTCGATCCCTCAGTCAGCTTCGCTGACAGCTCCCTTTGCACAAGGGAGCCTCCGGTGCGCCGGAAGAAACCCGACCCATGATCGCAAGTATAGGTCGGTTCAGTTGTTTTACGGACGCGCCGCTGAGGGGCGCACGATTATTCTTTGTAAAAAAGAGAGATTTCGGGAACACGGGCGATGCCCCCCCGTCTAACTGCAAAACTGCCAAGGGCAGAAAGGGTTGGGACGGGGAATATGTGTACGCTTAGAAGGACGCTGCGCCGCACGGCGCTGGCGCTGTTTGCGGTCGTGCTCTGCACGGCGTTTTGTTGGGCATATCTGATCTCGGGCAAAGAGAACGGAGCGCCGGCTGCGCTGCCGTTTGCGCTGGGGTTCGGGGCGCTGTTTGTGTTGGCGGGCCGGGCGCTGCAAAGGGCGCCGGAGGAGCGCGCGCAGAGGGTGTTTCGCATCGCGCTGCCGCTGACGGCTGCGGCATATGTCGCGGCGTCCGTCTGGTTCATGCATACCTACCGCTACACGCCCGTGTGGGATCCGGACGCGGTCTTCACGGGCGCGCAGAACTGGCTGGCGGGCTCGCTCACCTCGCGCAGCACGCCGACCTTTGACGCGCAGACGTATTTTTATTACTTTCCGAACAATCTCGGCGCGACGTTCGTGCTGCGCGGCTGGTTTGCGCTCACACGCGGCTGGGATCCGTACATCGCGGCGTGCGCGCTCAACTGCGTGCTCAGCACGGGCATGATCCTGTGTGCGGGCGGCGCTGCGCGGGAGCTGGGCGGCGCGCGCATGGGGCTGCTCGCGCTGCTGGTGCTGGGCTGCACGCTGCCGCTGTGGTTTTCCTGCGCCGCGTTTTATACGGATTTTCTGAGCATCTGCTTCCCGGTGGGGGCGCTGTTCTTTGCCCTGCGGGCGGAACGCGCGGCGAGCCTACGGACAAAGGCGCTGCTTTGGACGGCGGCGGGGGTGATGGCCGCGCTGGGCGCGATGATCAAGATCACGGTGCTGATCATGCCCATCGCGCTGGTGCTGTGGCAGCTGCTGCGCGGAAAATGGCGGGCGGCGCTCGGGCTCGCGCTGGCGGCGGGGCTGCTGTTCGCGCTGGGGCAGTTTGTGCTGCACAAGAGCCTGTACCCCTCTCAGCTCGACCCGCAGCGCGCCGCGCAGATGAACACGCCCGTGCAGCACTGGGTCATGATGGGGCTCAGGGGCGACGGCGCGTACAACCCGCAGGATTACGCATTCACCCGCTCGTTTGCGGACGCGCGCGAGGCGAAAGCCGCCATCAACGGGGAGATCGTCCGGCGCATCGGCGAGCTCGGCCCGGCGGGCTTTTTGCGGCATCTTGCACGCAAGACGGGCATTGCCCTTTCCGACGGCACGCTCATGCTTTCGGATTATTACGACGATGCGCCCGCCGCGCCGCAATGGCTGCAGGAGCTGCTGCTGCCCGGCGGAGAGAACTACGGCCTTTGGCGGGCGGCCTGCAATGGCGTACACATGGCGCAGCTTGCGCTGGCGCTGCTGGGCTGCGTGCGGCAGCTGCGCCGGGGCGGCGAGGAGCCGGGCGGGGCGATGTACCTTGCGCTGCCGGGGCTTTTGCTGTTTTTGAGCCTGTGGGAGACGAGCCGGCGCTATTGGATCAATTTCCTGCCCGTACTCGTGCTCTGCGCGGCGCAGGGCGCGCTCGGCCGAAACGGAAAAAGGATTGGAAAAGACGGAGCGGAGGTGGTATACTAAAGGAAAGGAAAAGGCACGGGGGAGAGATGGGCAGTGATCATCCGATACAAGAGCAGAGAACAGGACCTGCACGTGGCGGCAAATACGTTCGTGGCCTATGACGATGTGGAGAATTATCTGGGCGAGGCCTGCGTGGAGAGCATGAGCTGCCCGCTGGTGTTTGAAAAGAGGCCGGAGATCTTCACCATCCGCGTGCAGGGCGACAAAAGCGCCGCGGACGCGCTGCTGGGCGCGGCGACGGCGCACGCGCTGTATCTGGCCAGAGACGCAAAGGGCAAGGCCTGCATCCGCGTGGAGGTGCTGCCCGGCGAGCAGCAGGCGCTCGGCTCCTCGTTGGAGGTGCTGGGCTATTCGGGCAAATCCGCCGTGCTGCGCATGGGCGCGCCCGTGAGCGCACAGCCGCTGGAGGCGCAGCTGCCGCAGGGGCTCACCGTGCTGCGCGATTATCTTATCGACGAGCAGGAGTGCGCCTTTTATCTGGAGCGCACCAACGCGCTCTTTGGCGGCAAGAGGGACATGGCATGGCTCGAGCAGGCGCGCGCGAAGCCGCATTTCACCCGCGTGCTGCTCATCGACGAGCACGGCGCGGCCGGAGAGATGCTGCTCTGGGCCGAGGACGGCGCGGGCGTGGCCGAAAACGTATGGGTACACCCGGACTGGCGCGGCAAGGGCGCGGGCAAGTTCCTGATGGAATGCGCGCGGGAATATTGGAACGAAAACGGCCTGCGGCGCGCCCGGATGGACATCTGGAGCCGCCTGCAGCCGGCCATCCGCCTGGCCTATGCGGCGGGCTTTGCGCCGGAGGAGGCCGTGGTCGAATATCCCTATATGGACGCAAGGGGATAAAGCGCCCCTTTTTGCGCCCCGCTCTTTGCCCGCAGGCGGAGGGCGGGGCGTTTTTGCGCCTGCGGGCTGCTTTTTTACGGAAAATTTGCAGACAGGCGCGCGAACCTCTGCTATAATATATTTTCGGGAAAACGCACCTTTGCAGATCTTCGCGGCGTTGCGGCAGGACCGTCCCGCGGGGATGAGAAGCAAAGGGTGGTAAAAAACAAGGAGGGAATCCCACATGGCAGTCATTTCTATGAAGCAGCTGCTGGAGGCCGGCGTACATTTCGGCCATCAGACCCGCCGCTGGAACCCCAAGATGGCTCAGTACATCTTCACCGAGCGCAACGGCATCTACATCATCGACCTGCAGAAGACCGTTCGCAAGATCGACGACGCGTATCTGTTCATCCGTGACGTCGCCCTCGAAGGCAAGAACATCCTCTTCGTCGGCACCAAGAAGCAGGCGCAGGAGTCCATCGAATCCGAAGCCAAGCGCTGCGGCATGTATTATGTCAACAACCGCTGGCTCGGCGGCACGCTGACCAACTTCCGCACCATCAAGACCCGTATCGCCCGCCTGAACGCCATCGACCAGATGGAAGCCAACGGCCAGTTCGAAGTCCTTCCCAAGAAGGAAGTCATCAAGCTGTGCGGCGAGCGCGAAAAGCTCGAGAAGAACCTCGGCGGCATCCGCGAGATGAAGGGCCTGCCGGGCGCTCTGTTCATCGTTGACCCGCGCAAGGAGCACATCGCCGTGGCCGAAGCGCGCGCGCTGAACATCCCGATCGTCGCCATCGTCGACACCAACTGCGACCCCGACGAGATCGACTACGTCATCCCCGGCAACGACGACGCCATCCGCGCCGTGAAGCTGATCGCCGGCAAGATGGCCGACGCCGTCCTCGAAGGCAAGCAGGGCGAGCAGGACGAGGCCGCTCCGGAAGAGCAGGCCGTCGAAGCCGCTGCGGAATAATCCGGATATAATAATATAGAAGCGTTTCTGCGCAGGGGCGCTCCGCGCGCCCCGTGCGCTTTATCCCTGAGAAGCTGACAGGAGGAAAATTGCTATGGAAATCAGCGCAAAGGTTGTAATGGATCTGCGCGGCCGCACCGGCGCCGGCATGATGGATTGTAAAAAGGCCCTCGCCGCCACCAATGGCGACATGGAAAAGGCCATCGACTTCCTGCGTGAGAAGGGCCTCGCCGCCGCCGCCAAGAAGCAGAGCCGCATCGCCGCCGAAGGCCTCGTGGGCAGCTACATCTGCCCCGCGTGCAACACCGGCGCTCTGGTCGAGATCAACTGCGAGACCGACTTCGTCGCCAAGACCGACGAGTTCGGCGCTCTGGTCACCGACGTGTGCAAGGTCATCATCAAGAACAACCCCGCCGACGTCGACGCCCTGCTGGCCTGCCAGTATGACGACGCGCAGACCGTGGCCGACCTGATCACCGCCAAGGTCGCCAAGATCGGCGAGAAGATCACCATCCGCCGCTTCGCCCGCTATGCCGCCGAAAACGGCACCGTGGACAGCTATATCCACATGGGCGGCAAGGTCGGCGTTCTGGTCGAAGCCACCTGCGGCGAAGTGACCGAAGAGGTCAAGAATGTTCTGCACGACGTCGCTCTGCAGATCGCCGCTGCTTCCCCCGTTGCTCCGGAATACGTCCGCCGCGAAGAGGTCGATCCCAAGCATCTCGAGCACGAGAAGGAGATCCTCATCGCTCAGGCCCGCAACGAAGGCAAGCCCGAGAAGATCATCGAGAAGATGGTCGAAGGCCGTATCGTGAAGTTCTACAAGGACGTCTGCCTGCTCGAACAGGTCTTCGTCAAGGATCCCGATACCACCGTTGCCGCTATGATCAAGAAGGCCTGCCCGGGTCTCGATATCGTCCGTTTCACCCGCTATAAGATGGGCGACGGCCTCGAGAAGCGTCAGGACGATCTGGCTGCGGAAGTCGCGAAGCAGACTGGCGCCGCTCAGTAATCTGTTCTTTATTCAGCCGTCGGAGTTTTTCCGGCGGCTGTTTTTGCGGACGCGGGGCCGCTTTTTTCGGGCGCTTTTCGATGGGCTTCGGAAGCCCTGCTACGACAGAAAGGATGGTCGATCGACATGAAAAAGAGGATTTTGATCAAGCTCAGCGGCGAATCGCTCTCCTCCGGCAACGGCTGTTTTGACGAGGCGCGCTGCCGCGAGGTGGCGCATGTTCTGGCCGAGGTGGCGCGCATGGGCGTGGAGCCCGGCGTGGTCATCGGCGGCGGGAATATCTGGCGCGGCAGGTTCTCCAGCGATATGGACCCGGTCAACGCAGACCAGATGGGCATGCTCGCCACGGTCATCAACGCGCTGTGCGCGCAGGATTTCCTGCTGCGCGAGGGCGTGAAGGCGGAAGTCTTCACCGCGCAGGAGATGAACCGCTTTGCAAGGCTCTACACCGCCGCAGCTGCGGACGAATGCCTCAGAAACGGCGGCATCGCGCTGCTGGCCGGCGGCAGCGGCAACCCGTTCTTCACCACGGACACGGCCGTGGCTCTGCGCGCTGCCGAGCTCAAGGCCGACACCGTGTTCAAGGGCACGACGGTCGAAGGCGTGTATGATTCCGACCCGCGCAAGAACCCGGAGGCGAAGCTGCTCAGGGACGTGACGTATGCCGACTGCATCCACATGAACCTGAAGGTGATGGACCAGACAGCCTTCCAGCTGCTGATGGACAGGGGCGTGAAGGAGCTGCGCGTGTTCCACATGGACAAGCCGGAGAACATCCTGCGCGTGGTCAAGGGCGAGCAGATCGGCACCACTGTGCACGCCTGAGAGGCGAAAAGATTGGCGCAAATATGAAAATGGGCGGACGAAGCTAATAAAATGGCGCGTCCGCTCTTGTCATTTGGGCCGGGATTCGGTACAATATATCTATCGGCCTATGCCCGGAAGGAAGGGCGTTGAAAAAAAGCAATCATTTTGCAGGGAGGGACTTCCATGTATACTGACAATATTAAGGCTGCTTCCGATAAAATGGACAAAACCATCGCCGTCGTGCAGAAGGAATTTGCCACGCTGCGCGCAGGCCGCGCCAACCCGCAGATCCTCGACCGCATCACCGTCGATTATTACGGCACGCCCACGCCCATCAACCAGCTCGGCAACGTGACCTCTCCCGAGCCGCGCATGCTGGTGATCAATCTGTGGGACACCAAGATGATCTCGCAGGTGGAAAAGGCCATCCAGAAGAGCGACATCGGCATCAACCCCAGCAACGACGGCAAGGTGATCCGCCTGATCGTGCCGGAGCTGAACGAGGAGCGCCGCAAGGAGCTGACCAAGCAGGTGCGCAAGCTGGCCGAGGAAGGCAAAGTCGCCATCCGTTCCATCCGCCGCGACGCTATGGAGCAGTTCAAGAAGCTCAAGAAGGACGGCGAGATGACCGAGGACGACCAGAAGCTGGCCGAGGAAAAGCTGCAGAAGACGACCGACGCCAAGATCAAGGATCTGGACAAGCTGGCCGCCGACAAGGAAAAAGAGATCATGTCCGTATGACGCAGATCGTCGGACTGGAACTGGAACAGGCCGTCGATAGATTCCGCAGGGAGACGGGGCGCGAGCCGGCGGTGGAAAAGACCGCTCCGCCGCGCGGCCTCCCCTGCGAGAGGGGCCTGTGGCGCGTGGTTCGGGCAGATTTTTCGCGCGGCTGTATCACGGCCGCGTTTTTCCCGCAGCCCGTGCGGGAGGACCGCGCGCAAGAGGAATGAACCCAAAAGAGAGAGGAGGCGCCGCTTTGGACGTCGCAGCATGGTTCCGCGGCCTGTTTGGGGCGGCGCAGCCTGAAAAAGAAAAGCCCGCACAGCCGATGCAGCTGCCGCCGAAGCTGCCCGCGCACGTGGCCATCATCATGGACGGCAACGGCCGCTGGGCAAAGCAGAGAAACCTGCCGCGCGCGGCGGGGCATCAGGCCGGCACGGAGGCTCTGCGCGGGATCATCCGCTTCTCGAGCGATATCGGCATCAAAGTCTTGACGATCTACGCGTTTTCGACGGAAAACTGGTCCCGCTCCAGAGACGAGGTGGACGCGCTGATGGCGCTGCTGCTGCGCTATTTCCGCAGCGAGATCGACGAGCTTTGCGAAGAAAACGTGCGCATCCGCATCCTCGGCGACGTAGACGGGCTGCCGCTGCCGCAGAAGGAGGCCGTGCTGCGGGCGATGGAACGCTCCAAGGACAACACGGGCCTGACGCTGGCCATCGCGCTCAATTACGGAGGCCGGCAGGAGCTTCTGCACGCGGCAAAGCAGCTGGCCAAACGCGCGCAGGCGGGGGAGGATCCGGACGGCTTCACCCAGCAGGACCTGCAGGCCGGGCTGTATACCGGCGATCTGCCGGATGTGGATCTGCTCATCCGCACCAGCGGCGAGCAGAGGCTTTCCAACATGCTGCCCTGGCAGAGCGTCTATGCGGAGCTGCTCTTTGATCCGGTGCTCTGGCCGGATTTCACAAAAGAGCGGTATCTGGAGGATCTTTGGGAATACGCAAAACGGGACAGGCGCTTCGGCGGAAGAAACGAGGCGCCCAAGGAGAGGCAAAGCGATGTATAAACCGGGAGTGATCAGGCGCCGGATCACGGGCGTGAGCCTTGGCGTGATGTTTGTTTTGGTGTGGCTGCTGCACGGCTGGACGATGCGCTGCGTGCTGTGGGCGCTCAATTTCATCGGCGTGTATGAGGTCTACTCCTCGCTGCAGCACAGGGGCTCGAAGCCCATCCGCTGGGTCGGGCTCGGTTATGCGGCGCTCAGCCTGCCCGTGTGCCATCTTGGCGGGCTGGAAGGCCTGTTTCTTCTGACGGCAGGGGCCACGGTCGCGGGCCTTTGCGCGGTCATGCTCAAAGGGGACATCGAGAGCGACGCGCTCTTTTCCACGCTGTTCCCGATCCTCTATCCCGGGATGCTCTTCGGCCTTTTGTATATGCCCACGTACATCCCCTCGCCTCTGCATGCGAGGCTGGTCTCGGGGCTGATCTACTATACGGCGATCTTCAGCGACATCGGCGCCTACGAGATCGGCTCTCTCTACGGCAAGCGCCTGCTCGCGCCCAAGCTCAGCCCCAAAAAGACAGTGGAGGGCAGTTTGGCCGGGCTGGTGAGCGCTGTGCTCACGGCTGTCGTCCTGCCGCTGCTGATGCGGCTGGCCTGCGCTGTGATCCCGGCGTGGCAGCAGTATGCCGGTCAGTTCCCCGCGCTGTGGATCTGTGCGATCTTCGGGCTGGTGGTCGGCATTTCGGCGCAGTGCGGAGACCTTTGCGCCTCGGTGATCAAGCGCTATTGCGGCGTGAAGGATTACGGCACGATCTTCCCCGGCCATGGCGGCGTGATGGACAGGCTGGACAGCCATCTGTTCAACGGCCTGCTGGCTGTGATCCTGACGATGCTGATCGTATAAGAGACAGAGAAACGCATACAATGAAAGGCAGGGAGCGAGCGATCGCTCCCTGTATGAGGTATTAGGGCTATGAGAACGATCGCGGTTTTGGGCGCGGGCGGCTCCATCGGCAGCCAGACGCTGCAGGTGGTGCGCGAGCATCCGCAGGAATATAAAGTAGAAGCGCTGACGATCCACTCGCGCGCGGAGACGCTCTTTGCGCTGGCGCGCGAATTCAAGCCGAAGGTCTGCGGCATCGTGCGGGAACCGGAGCAGATCCCGCAGGATCTGCGCGGCATCGAATGGTTCTTCGGCGAGGATTGCAACGAGCGCGTCGTGGAAGCGGCAAAGGCGCAGGACGTGCTCACGGCGGTGGTCGGCGCGGCGGGGCTCCCGGCTTCGCTGGCGGCGCTGGAGCACAGCGAGCGGCTGCTGCTGGCCAACAAGGAGGCGCTCGTCACGGGCGGTGAGCTGGTGACGGGCCTCGCAAGGCGGAACAACAAGCCCATCCTGCCCGTGGACAGCGAGCACAGCGCGATCTTTCAGTGCCTGCGCGGGCGCGACGGCAACCGGCCCGAGCGGCTGATCCTCACGGCCTCCGGCGGCCCGTTCCGCACATGGGAGAAGGAAAAGATGTACGGCGCGGGCATCGCGGACGTGCTGCGCCACCCGACGTGGAACATGGGCCGCAAGATCACGGTGGACTGCGCCACGATGGTGAACAAGGGGCTGGAGGTCATCGAGGCACGCTATCTGTTCGATATGCCGCAGGAGCGCATCGGCGTGCTGGTGCATCCGCAGAGCATCGTACACAGCATGGTCGAGTTTGAGGACGGCTGCATCCTCGCGCAGCTGGGCGTGCCGGATATGCGCGCGCCGATCGCCTATGCGATGTCCTTCCCGCAGCGCATGCCCGTCTCCGGCCGCAGGCTGGATCTCGCGCAGGCAGCGGCGCTCACCTTTGAACAGCCCGACCCCGAGCGCTTCCCGGCGCTGCGGCTGGCGTATGCTGCCCTTGCACAGGGCGGCAGCGCGGCCTGTGTGTTCAACGGGGCGAATGAAGTGGCCGTGGGCGCGTTTTTGAACGGACAGATCCCCTTTGGCGAGATCGTGCCGATCGTGGAAGAAACGATGGCGCGCGCGCCGATGGGGAACTGCGGCAGCCTGCAGGCCGTCACAGAAGCGGACGCGCAGGCGCGCCGCATCGCGCAGGTGCAGCTCGCTGCGCGCGCAAAGTGAATATAATAGGAGAGAATGTATGAGCGTTTTGTATGTTCTTGCGGCGATCGTGATCCTCGGTCTGATCGTCGCGGTACACGAGTTTGGCCATTATATCGCCGGCCGCCTCTGCGGCATCGGCATTCTGGAGTATTCCATCGGCTTTGGTCCGCGCCTGCTGGGCTTTGAGCGCGGCGGCATCAAATATTCCCTGCGGCTGATCCCGCTGGGCGGCTATTGTGCCTTCCTTGGCGAGGACGAGGGCATGGACGACCCGCGCGCCATGCGCAACCAGCCCGTCTGGAAGCGGCTGGTGACGACTGCGGCAGGCCCGCTGATGAATTTCGTGCTCGCGTTTTTGCTGATGATCGTGTTTTACAACGCGTTCGACGTCTATCAGAGCGCTCCGGTGCTGTATGAAGTGGTGGAAGGCTCCGCCGCGCAGGAGGCCGGCCTCGAAGCGGGCGACGTGATCGTCTCTGTCAACGGCGAAAGGCTCACCTGCGATCCGCTCGGGCAGGCGCAGCTCATCTCGACCATCCGCGCGGCGGGCGCGCAGGAGGTATCGCTGGAGATCGACCGCGGCGGCGAGCTGCTGAAAAAAACGCTCGTGCCGGAATATAACGAGCAAGATCAGGCGTATCAGATCGGCATTCTGCTCGGCACGGTGCCCGTCCGGTTAAATTTCGTGCAGAGCCTGCAGCAGAGCGGCTATGCGATGCTGAATATGTCCACGATGATGGTGGACGCGCTGCGCCAGATGTTCACTTCCAAGGAAGTGATCGAGCAGACCATGGGCCCTGTCGGCATTATCAGCACCGTCAGCCAGGATATGCGGCAGGGCGCGGACATGGTGCTCAACTGGGCGGTGGTCATTTCGCTCAACCTCGGCATCATGAACCTGCTGCCCGTGCCCGGCCTCGACGGCGGCCGCATCCTCTTTTTGATCATCGAGGGCATCCGGCGCAAGCCGATCCCGGTCGAAAAGGAAGCATGGGTGCACGCGGGCGGGCTGCTTCTGCTGCTCGGTCTGATCGTTGTGATCACCTTCCGCGACGTCGCGCGCATTTTTACCGGCGGCTGAGCGGTGTATTGGATGGAAAAGAGAAGCTTTTTCCCGAAAAAAGCTTCTCTTTTTATTTTGAAAAAGCCCGCACGGTTTTGCGGTTTGTGTAAACTCGGCTCGAAAGCAAAAAGGGAAGTTTGGATGGATCGGACTGTGCGTGCGGGTTAATGACGTCATTGTTCGTATTTGCTACGGTTTTATATGGTTTGACGCCCATTATTGTTCGTGTTTCTGATGCACAATACCTTAACGCCAAAAAGTGTTGACAAAGCGTGATCCTTGGTATATAATAACACCTGCGCTCGAGAGAAACGGCGACAAGCGAGCCGGATGAGCGCGAGAAGATCCTTGAAAACGATACAGAACGAAGGAAAGAGAAACAACAG
>JAUMYC010000280.1 GCA_030528845.1 Eubacteriales bacterium | reverse complement strand
CTGCACCCTGCCAGAGGGCGCTGCCCTCTGGACTCCTGCCAAGGGGCTCCGCCCCATGGAACCCCGTTGCGCAGGGGCTCTGCCCTGCACCCCGCCAGAGGGCGCTGCCCTCTGGACTCCCGCTTAAGGGACATTGTCCCTTAAGAATCCCATATTAGGGGATACTATTAATAAATAGCCAATCATTCTCTCGGGCGGCGTGCTATTTTGTTGAACGATTTGGCGATGTGCGAGCTGTGGGTCGGCTGTCCTGCTTGTAGGGGTCGGCCTTGCGCCGACCCGAAGAAACGGGCGACCGCAAGGGTCGCCCCTACGGACAAAGCGCGCCCGGGGCTGCGCCCCGCCCGGTTGACAAAAACGGTGCGCGGGAGTATAATACTTTAGTGGACAGACGAGGACACTGCGGATGATTCCTGCAGTGTCCGTTTGTCGTATGATTGTGGTCAACCAGGAGGTACATCAAAATGCCGAACGACGCAAACCGCGTTGTCCTTACGCCCGAGGGAAAGCGCAAGCTGGAAGAAGAATTGCAGGAGCTCAAAGGCGTAAAGCGTAAAGAAATCGCAGACGAGATCCGCACGGCGCGCGGCTTTGGCGACCTGAGCGAAAACGCCGAATATGACGAGGCAAAAAATGCGCAGGCCCGCATGGAGACCCGTGTGCGCCAGATCGAAGAGATGCTGCGCGACTGCATCGTGGTGGACGAGAGCTCCCGCCCGGCGGACACCGTGACCGTCGGCCGCGCTGTGCGCGTGTTCGATATGGAATACGAAGAGGAAGACGTCTACACCGTCGTCGGCTCCACCGAGGCCGACCCTTCCAAGCTGTACGTTTCCAGCGAAAGCCCGATCGGCAGCGCGCTGATCGGCAGGCATGTGGGCGATATCGCCGATGTGCAGACGCCCGGCGGCATCATCAAGCTCAAGGTGCTTGAAATAAAACCGGCCTGACACGCAGGCAAACGCCGCGTGTCTGTTCCCTGTGCAAACGCGGCGGCAGTTGGATCCCTTTGCATGAAAAAGGCGGCCGCGAAAGGCCGCCTTTTTGCATCCCCTTTATACTCCCCCCTTAACGCATGAAAGGATGATTTTTCTCATGGCAGACGAAAGGCAGAAGAACGCGCCTGTGGAAGATACCGCGCCGACCGAGCGCGAGCTTTCCGAGCAGAGCCGCATCCGCGCAGCGAAGCTGCAGGGCCTGATGGACGAGGGCCGCAACCCCTACGAGATCACGACCTATGACCGTACCCACTCCTCCGTGCAGGTCGCCGAAGGCTACGACGCCCTCGAAAACCAGACCGTGCGCATCGCGGGCCGCATGCTCTCGCGCAATATCATGGGCAAGGCGACCTTCGCCAAGCTGCAGGACCGTGACGGCCGCATCCAGATCTACGTCAAGCGCGACGAGGTCGGCGAGGATGTGTACGCCGAGTTCAAAAAGTGGGACATCGGCGACGTGTTCGGCGTGGAAGGCACCGTGTTCAAGACCCGCACCGGCGAGGTCTCTGTGCAGGCGCAGAAGCTCACGCTGCTCACCAAGTGCCTCCATCCGCTGCCGGAGAAGTTCCACGGCCTGACCGACACCGACACCAAGTATCGCCAGCGGTATATCGACCTGATCGTGAACCCGGAATCCCGCGACACGTTCGTAAAGCGCTCCCGCATCATCTCCGCCATCCGTTCCTACCTCTCCGGGCAGGATTTTATCGAGGTGGAAACGCCGATGCTCGTCAACAACGCCGGCGGCGCTGCGGCGCGCCCGTTTGAAACGCATTTCAACGCGCTGAACACGGACATGAAGCTGCGCATCTCCCTCGAGCTGCCGCTCAAGCGCCTCATCGTCGGCGGCCTCGAGCGCGTCTACGAGATCGGCCGCGTCTTCCGCAACGAGGGCATGGACACCCGCCACAACCCGGAATTCACCCTCATGGAGCTCTATCAGGCCTACACCGATTATCACGGCATGATGGATCTGACCGAGAACATGTACCGCCATGTGGCGCAGACCGTGCTCGGCACCACCACCATCACTTATAACGGCATCGAGATGGATCTGGGCAAGCCCTTTGCGCGCATCACCATGATCGACGCCGTCAAGCAGTATTCCGGCGTGGATTTCAACGCCATCGAGACCATCGAAGAAGCCCGCGAAGCCGCCAAGTCGCATAACGTGGAATTTGAGCCGCACCACAAGAAGGGCGATATCCTGAACCTCTTCTTCGAAGAGTTCGTGGAGCATCACCTCGTGCAGCCCACCTTCGTCATGGATCATCCGATCGAGATCTCTCCGCTGACCAAGAAAAAGCCCGAAGACCCGAACTACGTCGAGCGCTTCGAGCTGTTCATGAACGGCTGGGAAATGGCCAACGCCTACTCCGAGCTCAACGACCCCTACGACCAGCGCGAGCGCTTCAAGGCGCAGGAAGAGCTGCTGGCCAAGGGCGACGAAGAGGCCAACACCACCGACGAGGACTTCCTCTATGCCCTCGAGATCGGCATGCCCCCGACCGGCGGCATCGGCTACGGCATCGACCGCCT
>JAUMYC010000279.1:1415-2540 GCA_030528845.1 Eubacteriales bacterium | reverse complement strand
GCGCCGATGATGGCGATGGACGCCGCGTCGCGCAGCTCAAAGCCCAGCAGGCTCGCCATGGACAGGGTGAAGAAGATGCCGAACTGCGCCGCCGCGCCAAAGAGCAGCAGCTTGGGATCCGCCAGCAGCGGGCCAAAGTCAATCATAGCGCCAATGCCGATAAACAGCAGCAGCGGGAAAAGCTCGTTGTCAACGCCGGCCTGGAACAGGATCTCCAGCGTGTGGACCATGCCGGAGTTGGGCATATTGCAAAGGATGCAGCCAAAGCCCATCGGCAGCAGGAGAGTCGGCTCCATTTCTTTGCGGATCGCCAGATAGATCATCACAGCGCCGACCGCCCACATGATCACCATCTGAACCGTCAGATCCGCAAAATTACCGAAAATTTGCGTCATGGTATTTCCTCCGTTTCATTACGCAATGCCATTTTCAATGGACTGCTTTATTATACGTCCTTTTCCCATTCATTACAAGATCAAAAGAATAATCCATAAAACCCGTTTATATTGACCTACTTTGATCTATAAAGGAATCCATTATCCGTCTCCTGCATCGCTTTGCGCGCCGATGGATATACTGACGGCGAGGAGTGTGATATGATGAATCCCTTTGGCGAAAAGCCCATGCCCATCAGCGCGACGTATGAGCGCTTTGAGCAGCTGTACCCCCGTCCCTATCATCCGCAGGAGGTCGATCCGTATACCAAATGCCGCATCATACTGATGAACGGCACGGAATTTGAGGCCGTCAAGTTTTCCCATCAGATGGCGCGCCACTGCGCCAATCAGGAGCTGCGCCGCGAGCTGGCCATGACCCGCCGCACCGAGCAGCAGCAGCAGAAAAAGCTCGCCAACCTGAAGCCCATCAGCGAGACGCTGCTTATGCACACCATCGGCTATGAGCAGCTGGCCGTCGATCTGACCGCCCATCTGGCCGGACGCGTATCCACACCCAACGTCAAGCAGGCGCTGGATCTGGCGCTGCTGGAGGACTTTGACCACCTGTACCGCTATGCAGACCTATTGGAGATGGACGCCGGCGTCCATGCGGAGCAGCTCGTGGGCCGCTATACCGAGATCATGCCCGGCAGACCCACGATCGCCGAGCATCGCTTCCCCAAGGACG
>JAUMYC010000279.1:0-1405 GCA_030528845.1 Eubacteriales bacterium | reverse complement strand
CTCTTTGACAAGCTGGCCGCGATGATCATCACCGCCGCCGAACAGCAGACGATGAACTACTACATGAACGCGACCGGCTTTTATCAGAATGATCTTGGCCGCAGGCTCTATCAGGAGATCGGCATGATCGAGGAGCAGCATGTCTCCCAGTACGAGGCGCTGATGGACGCGAGCACGACCTGGCTGGAATGCATGCTGATGCACGAATACGTGGAGTGCTACCTCTACTGGTCGTGCAGGGAGACGGAAACCGACCCCTACATTCAGACAATCTGGTCACGCCACCTCGAGCAGGAGATCGCGCACCTGCATAAGGCCGCGCAGCTGCTTGAGCGCTTTGAAGGCAAGCACTGGAATCAGGTCATCCCAGAGCCTGCCTTCCCTGCGCCGCTGCGCCTTGAGAGCAATATCCCCTACGTCCGCAGCGTGCTGACCACCGTGCAGAACACCTACAAGGATCAAAGCCCCGTCCCCGTTCAGACGCTGGAGGGCGCCGATCCCTTCTTCGCCTATCAGCAGATTGTGCACGGAGAGAGCGACTGCGCCGCCAGCCACGAGGTCATCACCTGTGCAATCAGCAAGCTCGGCTGCGATTACCGGTTTGAGACCGCGCCGCACCCTGTGCGCGAACTGCAGGATCGCAAACAGGACAACACGCGCATCGGGCGCGACACCACCATCCCCGGCTACAACGAGATTACGCCTGCAGGCCGTTCACACTGATTTTCTCCTCCGTCAAAAAGAAAAGAAGCGTATCCGCGCCCGACAGGCGAAGATACGCTTTTTTTGTCATTTTCTTGAAGCATCGCGCTTGACGCGCCTTGGAGCAGAGAACCTCTATCAGCCAATCCTTACAGCATCACCAGCAGCAGCGAAACGATGATCGCAATGCTGATGACCATGAACACGGAGTTGATCGCCGCAGACAGTCCGACGTCCGCCTTCATCTCGCCCGCAAAGCCCGGCACCGCAGAACCCAGCGGCGCAAACGCGAGGATGACCAGCGCCTGGCGGATCTCCAGCGCAAACGGCGTCATAAAGTAGAAGATCAGCGCCAGCACCAGCGCGATGCTGTAGCGCACGGCCACCAGCCGCAGAATCGTGAGCAGCTGCTCGCGCCTCGCCTGCAGTTCAAAGCCCACGCCGATCATCAGCATCGCCGCAAACGCGTTGGCGCTGCTGCCGATCTCGGCGATGGAAAGCACGAACTGCGGGGTGGGGATGTGCAGAAGACTCATGGGCAGCATGATCATGTAGACGACAAACGGCACAGACTTTTTGAGCGCGCCAATGACGCGCACAAGCGAAAACCTGCTGCCGTCCTTGACCATGCACGCCACGCTGAACGCTGCGCCCAGGCACATCATCGCATTGCCCACATCAAAGATGCTGATGGCGATGACGG
>JAUMYC010000278.1 GCA_030528845.1 Eubacteriales bacterium | reverse complement strand
ATTTCGCCGCTGCAGACCTTGACGCGGGCCTTCTCCATGAAGAACTCGGAGGGGTCGGCCAGACCGAGGGCGGAGCAGTCCACCCACAGCAGATAGGTGCCCTCGTTGTGGGGCGTGCGCAGGCCGGGAATGGCGTTCAGGCGCGCTTCGGCGATATCGCGGTTTTCCTTCAGATATTCGCGCAGCTCGTTCTTCCACTGATCGCAGCTGCCGTCGTAAGCCTTTTCATAGGCGGCGAGGGTCAGCACGTTGGGCGCGGCCAGCAGACCGTCCTGCTGGGCGTTGAACTTGGCGCGCAGGTCGGCGTTGGGAATGATGGCGAAGCCGAGGGGCAGGCCGGGGATGTTGCAGATCTTGCCGGCGCTGGAGATGGTCACGCTGCACTGTGCCGCCTCTTCGTTCAGAGAGAAGAAGGGGATGTGGCGGTTCTCCAGATCGAATTCGCAGTGGATTTCGTCGGCGATGATCAGCAGGTTGTGCTTCTTGCCGAAGGAGAGAATCTGTTCCAGCTCCTCGCGGGTGAATACGCGGCCCACGGGATTGTGGGGGTTGCAGAAGATGATGCTCTTCATTTCCGGATTCACGGCGGCTTCAAGCGCATCAAAGTCCATGGTGTGGCGCATGTTTTCGTCCACCTTCATGGGCACTTCGGTCACGGGCATCTTGGCTTCTGCGTCCAGACGGCGGATGTGATCGTACATGGGCACGGAGTACATGAACTCGCCGCCCATCATCTGCATGGCGGCGACGACGCCGGGGATAACGCTGGGCACGAAGACGATCCATTCGGGATCGATTTCCGCGCCATAGAGCTTCTTGTAATGGGCAACAATGTGGGGCTTCAGGTTGTCCTGTGTGTAGGCATAGCCGTAGTAGGGATGGGCGGCGCGCTGCAGCACGGCTTCAATCACCGGCGGCGCGGTCTGAACGTCCATGTCGGCAACCCACATGGGGATGATGTCGCCGGAAACGGCATGCCACTTTACGGAATCGCTGCCCGCACGGGCGGCGGGGATGTCAAAATTGTACATGAAGATTTCCTCCCTGTCTTGAGTATAAAGGCGATTACAGCGCGGCCTTGAAGATGGCCAGAACGTCTTCCTTGGTCAGCGGCACATAGGCGTTCTGCAGACCCTTGGAGGCCTTCCGGGCCATTTCATCGAAGTGGGTTTCGTCGATGCCCAGATCGGTCAGCGTGGCGGGCAGGCCCAGCTGCTTGAAGAAATTGCGGGTGCATTCGATGGACGCCTTGGCAACAGCTGCGTCGTCGCCGGTCAGGTTCCACACGTTGCGGCCGTATTCGGCAAACTTTGCCTCGGTGGCGGGGGAGAGTACGTGGTCCATCCAGAAGGGAGTCAGCACGGCCAGACCTTCGCCGTGGGTCACGTCGTAGAAGGCGGAAAGTTCGTGCTCCATGGGATGGACGCACCACTTCACGTCCGCACCGTCGCTCAGCAGACCGTTGATGGCGAAGCTGGCGGTCCACATCAGGTTGGCGCGCGCATCGTAATTGGTGGGCTCATCCATGGCGATGGGGCCGTAGTGGAAGGCGGTCTTCAACAGACCTTCACAGAAGCGGGCCTGTACGTCCGCGCCCTGTACGGGGGTGAAATAATTTTCGAAGATGTGGCTGATCATGTCGGCGGTGCCGGCGGCCGTCTGCTTCTTCGAAACGGAATAGGTGTATTCGGGGTCGAGAACAGACATCACCGGCTTCATGCAAGCGGCGGCGGTGGCGAGGGTCAGCACGGTGTAGATGGGCAGCGCGGACTGGATCAGGTTGGAATTGAGCACCAGATCCCACGCGTCGCCGTCGTACTTCGCGCCGGCGGCCACGACCTTCGCGCAGTCGATGGTGCTGCCGCCGCCGATGGCCAGAACCATGTCGATGTTCTCGGCCTTACAGATTTCTGCGCCCTTACGCACGGACTGAATGCGGGGGTTCGGCTCCACGCCGGGCAGCTCGAAGACGGTCACACCCGCGTCGGTCAGCAGCTTTATCGCCGCGTCATAGATGCCCGCGCGCTTGATGCTGCCGCCGCCGTAAACCATGAGAACCTTCTTGCCGACGGCGCCCAGCTCGCTCAGGTGAGAGATCTGGCCCTTGCCGAAGTGGACGACCGTGGGGATGGAATAGGTGAAATTCAGCATAAAACAGCCTCCAATATAGGATAATTTGTGAATTCATTCTAGCAAATACAAATTCCTTTGTCAACATACTTGCGATACGGACGATTTTTTGATAAAATGTTAGGCAACGGTGTTTTTTATGCACATACGGCGGAGTACATCCCGCCCGGCGTAAAGACATTCTACAGCAAGAAAGGATTTGAACTCAAATGGGTAAGAAGAGCGCTCGTTCCAAGGGATACCGCAAGACGTACAAGCCGGTTGTCGGCTACACCAAGACTGAAAAGAATATCATCCTCTATCGCTCCAACGCCCAGTCCCGGGTGATCGAGGAGTCCCTGATCCGCCAGGGCGTGCCCTACCGCATCTACGGTGGCCACCGCTTCTACGAGCGCCTGGAGATCAAGAACGCCCTGGCC
>JAUMYC010000277.1:2007-2549 GCA_030528845.1 Eubacteriales bacterium | reverse complement strand
TTTTCCTGCGGAAAAATCAGCTGCGTGCGCGGCGTACACGCCGCCGCGCACGATTATACAGGCCGTCCTGTGGAGAATTTGTGACGAGCTGTGGTCGGCGCAAAATAAGCGCCGGCCTTTTTCGGTGTTTTTTGAAAAAGGACGTTTTGCGAGCGCCGACGCCGGGGAAGAATAGGACCGCGTGCGTTCGCAGGCAGACGGGCGGGCGAAAATGCCCGCGAAAGGGAGAGATGGGATGCGCAGGCTGCAAAAGGATATGACCGCTTTTTTTCGGGAGCTCTACCCGGGGCAGACACACCCGCTCGTCTTCGGCGAGGGGGACGTCGGCGCGGGGCTGCTGCTCATCGGCGAGGCGCCGGGCGAGCAGGAGGTCGCGCAGGGCAGGCCGTTCGTGGGCAAGGCGGGCAAAAACCTCGACGAGCTGTTGGCGCTGGCCGGGCTGGAGCGCGGAGCGCTGTATATCACCAACGCGGTGAAGATCCGCCCGACGAAGCTCTCCGCCGCAGGGCGCGTGGTCAATCGACCGCCGACGAAGGAAGAGA
>JAUMYC010000277.1:0-1997 GCA_030528845.1 Eubacteriales bacterium | reverse complement strand
TGTTTTTGCCCTGGCTGCGCAAGGAGATCGCGCTGATCGCGCCCCGGCGCATCGCGACGCTGGGCAACGTGCCGCTCAAGGCGCTGATGGGCCCGAAGGCGACGGTCGGCGCGATGCACGGCGAGGTCGTGCTCCGGGAGGGGATCGAGCTCTTTCCGCTCTATCATCCCGCCTCGCTCATCTACAATCCGGGGCTTCGCCCGCTTTATGAGCAGGACGTGCGCGCGCTGGGCGAGCTGGTGCGCGGGGACGGGAAAGGGCGGGTCTGATGCGATTGGATGCGAGGGAATGCACGGCGCGGGAGTTCCTCGCGCTGAGCGAGCGGCGCAGGCCGTTTGCGCGCGAGAGCGCCTTCACCCCGGACAGGCAGGCCTGCGACCCGGCGAAAAACGCCCTGCTGCGGCGAAGACATGCGCTCGTGGGGGCGTTTGCGGGAGAGGAGATCGCGGCGCGACTGCTCCTGCTCGACGGCGGCGAAACGGCGTGGTTCTCCTTGCCGGTGCTCGGCGAGGCCGAGGCGGCCAGGGCGCTGCTGTGCAAGGCGGAAGAGATCGCGGCGCGATGGGGCGCGCGGGAGATCTGCGGGCCGGTCTCGCCGGACGGGAGCGGCTTCGGCCTCGGCGCGGCGCTGCCGGGCAGTGCGGCGCAGGCGCAGCCGTGGCATCCGGGGAGAAACGACGCGCTCGTGCAGGCGCTGCTCCGGGAGGGCTTTTTGCCGACGACGCGCCTGCTGGAGATGGCGATCCCGATCGCGGGACGGGAAAACCCGTATCGCGGGGCGGGCGAATGGGCCGCGCGCAGGAAGGGGCTGCGGGTCTGCGTGCTGCCGATGGACCGGCGAGCGTGCGAGGCTGCGTTTGCGGCCTCCGAGGATGCACATGCGCTGGGTTATGCCGCCTTTGAACGCGTATTTGCACGCTGCGCGGCGCTGGAGCGGCGCTGCCGGGCTATTGTCGCCTTTGAGAAGGAACAGCCCGCCGGCTGGATCCTCTTTGCGCCCGCACAGGCGCAGGACGGGCGCGCCGTGCGGCTCTTGCACATGCAGATCCTGCCGCGATACAGGCGGGGCGCGTGCGCTGCGGCGCTGCTGGAAGCGGCATGGGAGGAGGCCGCCGCGCGCCGTGCAGGGCGCATTTTCGTCTCGACGATCGACAGCGCAAACCGGGCCTCTTTTTCGCTCTCGCGCAATGCGGGAGGGGAGATCGTCTCGGAATACGCGCTTTTTGGAAGAGAAATTTTGACCAAAGGCAGTAATTAACAAAAATATAACATAAGAGTGCGCGCTTGGGGGGTTTTCAGCGCGCGCTTTTTGTGTATTATAGATGTGCTTCTATGGATAGACAATTCTCTGCCCGCCTTTGCGGGAAAGAGCCGCCGGCAGGGCCTGCGCGCCGCTGCCGCGGGATACACAGAAACACACTTATGGAGGGAATCAAATGGCTCTGATCAAATGCCCGCGCTGCGAACTGAACTATATCCTGGACGGTGGCACCCTCTGCACGGTCTGCCGCCGCGAGGTGCGCGGAGAACAGACGGACGACGAAGTGGTGGAGATGTGCTCGGAATGCGGCGAAAACCCCGTCGCGCCCGGCAGCGAATACTGCGCGCAGTGCCTGAAGGAAATGAGCCGCAGCGCAGCCTCCGCTTCGGAGAACGAGCCCATGACCGTTGAAGAGGCCACCATCGGCATCGATAACGTGAGCACCATGGACGAGATCGTCATCGACGACGTCAACGCGGAGGATGCTCCCTTCGGCGAGGACGAGGATTTCATGGACGATGACGAGGACGAGGAAGAAGCGGACGAGGCCCTCGGCGGAAAACAGCGCAAAAGGCGCAGGAGCCAGGACGCCGAGCTGAATGCGGGCGGCTTCAGCGTGATCGACGGCGAAGAAGCGGCAAATGGTCTTTTCGATCGCTGATCTGCACCTGTCCGGAGGCGACAAACCCATGGACGTCTTCGGCAGTCATTGGGAAAATCATTTTGAACGCATCCG
>JAUMYC010000276.1 GCA_030528845.1 Eubacteriales bacterium | reverse complement strand
TCGTAGGGCGGGCCGAATTCCCGGTTGTAAAACAGCACGATCCACTTGGGCGGCTGCGTCTCAAACGTATAGACGATCTCCTCCATCACCGCCGGGTCGGCCTGCGCGAGAATCTCCTGCAGAAAGTAAAACCGGTTGCACGGCAGCGCCTTTGCGCCCACGTACCACTTGGGCTCCACCCGGTAGGCGAGGAAGCTGTCCCGCTCCTCCTCCGGCACCTGATCAAAGAGCGCGAGCGCGTCGCGTGTCACATCCTGCATGACGGCATGGTCGTGCGCTCTGACGGCGTTTACGTCCGCGCCGTAGACCGCAAGCCACAGCGCGCATGCCGCGCACGCCGCCCATGCGGCTGCCTTTTTCGGTTTTTCGCCCGTCTGCGCCGCCAGCGCCAGCAGCTGCATGCCGCCGATTGCCGCCATGGGCACGGCAAGCATCTGATAATGGAAATAGAACTTATGGGAGATGAACGCCGCAAAGCCGCCGCTGGCCGCGCCTGCGATCATGGAAAGCGCCAGCGGGATGCGCCTTGTGCGCAGATAGTACGCGCCCGCGCCCAGGCAGGTCAGCGCCGCAAGGAAGATCGCATAATGTCCGTAGGGCATGTGAAAGAGCATGTACTGCCGGCTGACGTCGCCCGTATCGGCGTACATCATGTTGTGCGTGATCGCGCCGTATATCGCGTCGCTCACCACGCCGTAGTGCAAAAGCCAAGCGATAATCGGCGCAGCCGCAATCGCACAGCCCGCCAGCACGCCAGAAGCGCACACGCCCACCTGCGCAAAGCGGCGCATCACCAGCATGCAAAGCGCCAGCACGCCCACGGCGCAGGCGGTCACCAGCGCATTGTTGGCGCGGGTCATGAAGCTGAGCATCGCCGTCGCGCCCAGAAGGATCGCGGGACGCAGCAGCGCCTTGTGATTCCTGCCGCCAAGGCCGTCACCCTGATCAAACACGGCAAACATCGCGTCAAACCCGATGAGCGTAAAGAGATTGGAATATTCCTCCGTCAGGTTGCCGCCGTCCGTCACCCGGGCATAGATGGCCAGATAGATCGCCTGCGACGCCAGCGCGCACACGCCCATCCGCCGCGCCATGCGCGCGATCACCAGCAGGCACGCCCACAGAAACAGCACCTCCTGCATAAACACCGCCAGCGTGCTGTAACCGGGCGTAAACAGCTGGGGAATCGTCTGCAGGATAAAGAGCAGCGGGCCCTTGTGATCAAAGATCTCGGTGTACGGGGCGTAGCCCTGCGCAAGCGCCGTGCCCATCGTCAGGTACATCGCGTTGTCGCTGCCGATGGCCGGGCCCAGCGGAGAATTGCAGGTATAGAAGATCAGCGAAAAGAGAATTGCCAGCACCAGCGAACCGCCAGCTGTCAACATCCATTCCTGTCCTCTCTTTTCCCTCTGGCCAATCGCATCGCGCATGCCGCGTACCTCCTTTGTTTATCGCTGTGGCGAGGGGATCACCACATCCGGGAAATACTCCCGCACAAACGGCACATCGCGCACCTGCACGGTCATGCCGTCAAGGCCGCTCAGGCAGCCCGCATCGCCCTCAAAGTCAAAGATCAGCCGGTAGGCGCACAGCGCCTGGCCGTTCTTCCTGTCGTATTTTTCGTTCTTTTTGGCATTGCCGTACTGGTTGTCGCCCAGCAGCGGATGCCCGATCGCCGCAAACTGCGCGCGGATCTGATGCGTGCGTCCCGTGCCCAGCAGGCACTCGCACAGCGTCAGGTCGCCCCGCTCGTCAATCGCCTGATAGTAGGTGATCGCTTCCTTGCTGCCCGGCTCGTTTTTGCGCAGGACGGTCACCTTCTTCTGCTCCGGCTTTTTCATCAGGTAGTGGCGCAGCGTGCCGTCCTTGTATTTCATCTTGCCATGCACGATGCACAGGTAGTATTTCTGCACCTCATGCGTGCGTATCTTTTCGTCCATCGCGCGCAGCGCTTCCTCCGTCTTGGCCAGAATGACCACGCCCGCGGTGAAGCGGTCGATGCGGTTGCACAGCGCCGGGGCAAAGTCCGCCTTTGGGTTCCACTCGCCCTTCTGATACAGATACGCCTGCGCGTACGTCAGCAGGGTGTGCACCTTTTCCCCCTCGTCGGGATGGCAGATCAGCCCCACGCGCTTATCAAGGAGCATGATGTGCGCATCCTCGTAGAGGATGGTCAGCTTCGGGCGGATCTTGGAGTAGAACGGATCCTCCCTCTCCACCGCCTCAAAGAAGCTGTCCTCCACGTACATCTCCACGGTCTCGCCCGCGTGCAGCACGGTATCCTCGCCGCCGCGCCGGCCGTTTACCTTGATGCGCCCCAGCCGCAGGAATTTGCGGATATGCCCCACGCCCGCGGAGGGCATCGCCTTTTGCAGAAAGCGGGTCAGCCTGCGCCCGTCCCACGCCTTGTCTACGGTCATCGTCTTCATCTGTGCATCTCTTTTCTTCTGCTGTACAGGTCCTGCCAAAGGGCTGAATCCCAATGCGCTCAAACGCGCCTGCCGTCTCAGAGCGAAAACCGCTCCCTGATCACGCTCAGCACGCCGTCCTCGTCGCA
>JAUMYC010000066.1:7593-11165 GCA_030528845.1 Eubacteriales bacterium | reverse complement strand
TGGTGGAGGCGAGGGGAGTCGAACCCCTGTCCGAAAACCCGGAACCCTGAGCATCTCCGAGCGCAGTCTGTATTTTAACATTCCCTCTGCCGGGCTCCTACAGACAGGATACCGGTTTTGGTAGCTTCATAAAATCCCACCTGCCTCAAAGCTTTGGCAAGCTGGTTCCCTGCATTTAATGATGCCGGTAGGCACGTGGAAGGCGCCGCGCCTGGATCTTGCGATCCGCCGTCGGCGACCCGGTCAGGCCGGGCTGAGGGCCTTGCGGCCCGCCACCTCACGCGCTTTGCTGCGCCGCAGGAAGCTCAGTTCCGACACGCAGCCGTCAAGCGGCCGCGAGAACTACGTTTTTATTCGCAGTTATTTTTTTGCCTGTTTTATGGCGGTCAAGCTCCGCCGCTCGCTTCTCAGAACCCCATGATCCCCGTCGAAACCATGTACGCCCCCATATATTGCCGCCGGGCCGAGCTCCTCAGCCACGGCGCGCAAACGTGCGCTCGATCTCGCGCTGCACGTCGCGTTTGGCCATGTCATCGCGCTTGTCGTAGAGCTTTTTGCCCTTGCAGAGGCCCAGCTCCAGCTTCACGCGCCCGTTTTTCAGATACAGCTGCAGCGGAATGAGCGCAAGGCCCTGCTTCATGACCTGCTGCTGCATCTTGCGGATCTCGACCTTGTGCGCAAGAAGCCTCTTGGGCCGCAGCGGATCCGTATTGAAGATGTTTCCCTTTTCGTAGGGGCTGATATGCATGCCGTCGACGATCAGCTCACCGTTTTTGACCTGTGCATAGCAGTCCTTCAGGTTGCACTTGCCCATGCGGATGGATTTGACCTCCGTCCCCTTGAGCTCGAGCCCCGTCTCCCACGTTTCCAGGACGAAGTAATCGTGTCGTGCGCGCCGATTCTGCGCGACGACCTTTACGCCCTGCTTTCTCGCCGCCATCGGCACACACCCCCTTTTAGCATCCTCTATTATACACCGTTTTTCCCTTCCTGTAAACCACTTGTGCAAAGTCTTTTCTTCGCCGCAAAAACGCCGCCCAAAAAAACATTTCAGCCTTTATTCGGCCTTTACTTCCCGTATGCCGCATCCTATAATACATGATAGAGGGATTTTTTCACCTCACGACCGAAAGACACAGTAAGGAGGGTTTCGAATGAAGGCAAACAGACTCATCCCGCGCGTCCTTTCTCTCGTTCTGATCGCACTGCTTCTGTCCTGTGCGTTTGCCCAAGGCGAACCGGCGCCCGTGCTCGGCGGCACGAAGATCTGGCCCGAATTCCGCGGCATGCCCTTCGGGCTGTCCTCCGCGGCCGTCATCTACCGCGAGGCCGACGCGGGCCTGCCCATCGTCTGCCACAAGGACGGCGGCGCTCCGATCGACATCTCAGAGGCCGCGACTGCCCGCGCCTATCCCGTCGTCACTGCCGAGACCATCGACGCCCTCGGCAAGGGCGCTTTCCTGCGCTATGAATTTCAGGACGGCCTCTTTACGCAGGCCACCCTCTACTGGCCCATGGAAAACGACGCAGAAGCGCTGGAATGGCTCAGGGCCGTCTCCGAGCATGCCGTGTCCGTCTTCGGCGCGCCGGACGAGCTCGCGCTGCGCACAGCGGACGGAGAGCAGCTCCCCGCAGACCCGCAGGACGATCTTTACGCTCTGTTTGACGACGCCGTCGAACACTACGGCGAGACCACCCCGTTCACCCTCTGGGATCTGGGCAAGCCGTTCGCCTTCTCCGACGGCGCTGCCGAGCAATACGAAGGCAGCCTGAACGCGTACGTCAAGACCGTCGAGCCGGAAACGCTCGAGGCCGCCCTCGGGCTCGAGGCGGGCAAGCCCGCCGTGGTGCTGCATATCGCGCGGCTCGTCTCCGTGCATGCGGCAGAGAGTTATCTTTCCGAATAATATCCC
This sequence comes from Eubacteriales bacterium, assembly GCA_030528845.1. Next base: position 9,252 of record JAUMYC010000066.1, on the reverse strand, counting down.
CTTTTCCGGAGCGGGCTCAGCGCAGCCCGCTCTTTTTTTGCGCGGCAGCGGCATTAAATTCCGCGGCCCTGTTGCCTGTTTGACGTAAATGCGATACAATAAGTTGAATACTTGCGGAAATTTTCCGCGCGCTGCAGCATATGACCGCCCGACGGCGGAAAACACAAAGAGACGGAGGCAACGAATACTATGGACACGAAGCGTATGGATGCGATCAGGGCCCTGTACGGCGACAGGAACGGCGAGGCCGAAAAGCAGGCTGCCCGTTATGAGAAGCTGGCCGCATGGCACAAGGAACTCTACGGCGACAAGGGCGAAGTGCTCTTCGTTACCGCCCCGGGCCGCACGGAGATCGCCGGCAACCACACCGACCACAACAACGGCCGCGTGCTGGCCGCGTCTGTGACTCTGGACACCGTCGCCGCCATCACTCCGAACGACACCAACACCGTCACCCTGTATTCCGAAGGCTTCAACAAGCCCTTTGTGGTGGATCTGAACAACCTCGAAGCCACCAAGGCCGAATATGAGACCACCACCTCCCTCATCCGCGGCGTCGCGGCTGCGATGAAGAACAACGGCTATCAGATCGGCGGCTTTGACGCTGCCGTCACCTCCACCGTCTTCAAGGGCTCCGGCCTGTCCTCCTCCGCCGCGTTCGAGGTCATGCTCGTGTGCGCGTTCGACGCCCTGTACAACGGCTGGGTCGTCTCTCCGGAAAAGGCCGCGATCATGTCCAAGTACGCCGAGAACGTCTATTTCGGCAAGCCCTCCGGCCTGCTGGATCAGATGGCTTCCTCCGTCGGCGGCCTGGTCACCATGGATTTCAAGACCGAGGACGCTCAGATCGAGGCCCTCTCCTATGACTTTGCCGAAAAGGGCTTTGCCATCTGCGTGGTGTGCGTGGGCGGCGAGCACGGCAACCTGACTGCGGATTACGCCGCCGTGCCGGCCGAGATGAAGGCCGTGGCCAAGGAGCTCGGCGCTTCCGTGCTGCGCGAGATCCCCGCGGAGGATATGGAAAAGGCCATCCCGCAGCTCAAGAACAAGGTCTCCGACCGCGCCATCATGCGCGCGCTGCACTTCTATGACGAAGACGCCCGCGTGCCGGGCCTCGTCGAAGCGCTCAAGAACGACGACGTCGAAGCCTTCCTCAAGGGCATCATCGCCTCCGGCGAGAGCTCCTGGAAGCTGCTGCAGAACCTCTATGTGCCCGGCTCCGACAATCAGGAAATGGCGCTGGCGTTGGAGCTCTCCCGCCGCATGCTGCAGGGCAAGGGCGCGTGGCGCATCCACGGCGGCGGCTTCGCCGGCACCATCCTCGCCTTCGTTCCGTTCGAGCTGCTCGACGCCTATGCCGAGCGCATGAACTCCGTCTTCGGCGAGAACGCCTGCAACGTGCTGGGCATCCGTCCTGTCGGCGGCGCCCGTATCTAAGGCATTTATGAGATTTTGCGGGGGACCCTTTTCTTCGGGAGACGAAAAGGGTTCCCCGCACCCCTCCTAAAAGAAGCCATTTCAAAAGTTTTGCGTTTATCCTGCCGCCGCCCAGCGCCCCGAGAAAGAAATATCTTCTCCTGTCGTTCGGGCGGGCGAAAACGCATCGAAGGGCTAACATCACCCCGCCCAAAGAAACCGTTTGGGACAGAACCCTATCCT
>JAUMYC010000066.1:0-7493 GCA_030528845.1 Eubacteriales bacterium | reverse complement strand
TGTCGGCTTCTTTTCGGAGGGGGCCGCATAAAACGAAAAAAGGAGCGTGGACCCAATGATCGAGAATACCATGCCGCGCGCACAGCGTGCGAAGGAAGATACCTGGCAGCTGGAGGACATCTACGCAAGCCAGGAAAAATGGGAACAGGATTATGAAGAGGCGGGCAGACTGGCCGAAGGCTTCGGCCGCTTTGCCGGCAGGCTTTCCGAGCGCGACGTCTGCCTCGAAGCCGCGCTGGAATCGAGCAGGCTCGAGAGGCTGGTCGAAAACCTCTACACCTACGCCAAGATGCGCCGCGACGAGGACAACAACCTCTCCGCCTATCAGGCGCTGACCGCGCGCGCGGAAAACCTCATCATGCGCGCCACGACCGCCACGGCCTTCCTCACGCCGGAGCTGACCGGCTGCAGCGAGGAATATATCACCGGGCTGATCGCCGACCCGGCCTTTGCGGATTTCTCCGTCATGCTGGAGAACATCGCCCGCCGCAAGCCGCACACCCTTTCCGCCGCGGAAGAGCGCATCGTGGCCATGACCGGCGAGATCGGCGGCACGGCCTCCAATATCTACGACATGCTCACCGACGCGGACATGAAGTTCCCCACCATCAAGGACGAAAACGGCGAGGATCTGGAGATCACCCATGCCAACTACGTCCCCACCATGATGTGCGGCGACCGCTCCGTGCGCAAGGCGGCCTATGAGGCGCTCTACGGCACCTACAAGGCCTTCGGCTCCACCATCGCCGCGACCTACGCAGGCTCCGTCAAGAGCGACATCTTCTATGCGAAGGCCGCAAAGTTCGACACCTGTCTGGAAGCGAGCCTCTTCCCGGACCAGATCCCCGTGGAGGTCTACAACGCGCTGATCGAGACCGTGCACAAGCACCTGCCCGCGCTGGACAGGCTCGTGCGCACCAACGCAAAGCACGCCGCCGGTCTGGAAGACCCGGCCTATTACGACCTCTACGTCACGCCCAAGGACGGCTTTGACATCTCCGTTTCCTTTGACGAGGCGCTGGAACTGATCTGCGATTGCCTCAAGCCCCTCGGCGAGGAATACACCTCCACTTTGCGCCGCGCGCGCAAGGAGCGCTGGATCGACTGCTACGAAAACGTGGGCAAATCCTCCGGCGCCTATTCCTGGGGCACCTACGATTCCCATCCCTATGTGCTGATGAGCTACAAGCGCAATTTCGACGCTGTGTCCACCCTCGCGCACGAGCTGGGCCACGCCATGCATTCCTATTACTCCAACAAGACGCAGTGCTACGAGAAGGCGGGCTATTCCCTGTTTGTGGCCGAGGTCGCCTCGACGGTGAACGAAGTGCTGCTGGCGATGGAGCTGCTCGAGCGCTATAAGGACGACAAGAACGCGCAGCTCTTCCTGCTCTACAACCTGCTCGACGGCTTCCGCGGCACGGTGTTCCGCCAGACGATGTTCGCCGAGTTTGAAAAGGAGAGCCACGCCATGGCCGAGGCGGGCGTGCCGCTGACGGCCGAGAGCCTGAACGAAGTACACGACAGGCTCAACAAGCTTTATTACCCCTGCTGCACGCCGGATGGCTGGATCGGCTGGGAATGGATGCGCATCCCGCACTTCTACCGCTCCTTCTACGTCTACAAATATGCCACCGGCTTCTCCGCCGCCTGCGCCATCGCCTCCCGCATCCGCGCCGAGGGCGAGAGCGCCGTGGCCGATTATAAGAAATTCCTCTCCGCCGGCGGGAGCCTGCCGCCCATCGAGGCGCTCAAGCTCGCCGGAGTGGATATGTCCACCTCCGAGCCGGTCGACCGCGCGCTCAATTTCTTCGAAGAACTGCTCGCGCGCTATGAGGAGCTCTGCAAATAAACAGCGAGCGCACAGGGCCGCCCTTCCCCCAAGGGCGGCCGCGCGCAACCATGGCGAAAATATGGCGAATGCGCCGCAAAACACAACCAAGCCTGCACACTCCCGACATGGTTTTGTGCTTTACTACGCTTATAGCCAACGGCATGCGCCCAAGCTCTATTTTGAAAAAAGAAGGTCTTAGCAATGCGTCTTAATTTCCTGCGCAGCGATGTGGATATGCTCCACGCGCCGCTGATCCCTTCGGTGCTCAAGTTTGCCATCCCGCTGATGCTCTCGGGCCTTTTACAGATCCTGTTCAACGTGGCGGACATGGCCGTGGTCGGCCGCTTTTCCGGAGCGACCGCGCTGGCCGCCGTCGGTTCCACGGGCTCGCTGACGGCTCTGTTCACCAACTTCTTCATCGGCCTTTCCGTGGGCACGGGCGTCGTCGTGGCGCGCGCCTTCGGCTCGGGAGACCGCGACGCCATCAAAAAGAGCGTGCACACCTCCGTGGCCGTCAGCGCCATCTCCGGCCTGATCGTCTGCGTCATCGGCCTGTTCGGCGCGCGCGGCATGCTGCAGCTGATGGACTCGCCGCCCGACGTCATCGACCAGGCGACGCTCTACATGCGCATCATCTTCGTGGGCATGCCCTTCTCCATGATGTACAACTTCGCCGCGGCGATCCTGCGCTCTGTGGGCGACAGCAACCGCCCGACGATCTACCTGACCATCGGCGGCGTGCTCAACGTCGTGCTGAACATGATCTTCGTCATCGTGTTCAAGATGGGCGTGGCGGGCGTGGCCTGGGCCACGGTCATCTCGCAGGCGCTCTCCTTCGGCCTCGCGCTGAACAACCTTCTGCACACCGACCGCGTGATCAAGCTGGACCTCAAAAAGCTCTCCATTGACCTCCCCACCTTCAAGGATCTGGTCAAGATCGGCCTGCCGGCCGGCCTGCAGAGCACCCTCTTCGCCATCTCCAACGTGCTCATCCAGTCCTCCGTCAACTCGTTCCAGTCCACCGTCATGGCGGGCAACTCTGCCGCCGGCAACATAGACAACTTCGCCTATGTGCTCAACAACGCCATCTACCAATCCGCCGTCACCTTCTGCAGCCAGAACGTGGGCGCGAAGCAGAAATGGCGCATCCGGCCCATCGCGCGCACCTGTCTGGGCATGAACCTCATCCTCGGCGGGCTGACGTGCGTGCTGCTGATGGTGTTCAACAAGCCGCTGCTGGGCCTGTACACCTCCGACCCGGCCGTCATCGAGATCGGCATCCTGCGCATGTCCATCATCACGCTGTTCATCCCCGTCTGCGGCATGATGGACGCGATGGTCGGCATCCTGCGCGGCATGGGCTATTCCATCATGCCGATGATCGTCTCGCTCATGGGCGCGTGCGTGTTCCGCGTCGTCTGGATCATGACCATCTTCCAGCAGTTCCACAGCCTGCAGGTCCTCTACGCCTCCTACCCCATCTCCTGGACGCTCACCTTTGCCGTGCATTTCGCCTGCTATTGGGCGGCCCTGCACAAGCCGCAATGGAAAGAGGCCTTCGAGGGCGGGCGCATCCTGCGCAGAAAAACAGCCTGAGCGCTGCTGTCGTACAAAAAACAGACCCGTGCCGAGCGCACGGGTCTGTTTTTTTATTCTTTGGCGGGATCCTCTCACTCGCGCTCCAGCCGCGCAATAAGCTCCGGCAGCTCGTCCGGCGTGCTCACGGCAAAGGAGGGCGTTTCCTCCGCGCAGGCGGGCTGCATGCGGTAGCGCGGCGACCATGTCAGCAGCACAGAGCGGATGCCGAAGCGATTCGCCCCCGCGATGTCCCGTTCCACGTTGTTGCCGATCATCACGATGCGCGCTTTGTCCTCCTCCCGCAGGCCCAGCGCATCCATGGCCGTCCGGAACATCTGCGTAGAGGGCTTTTCACAGCCGACCTTTTCGGAGGTGACGAAGGCGTCGAAGCAGCCGAGGATGCCGTGGATGCGGAACATGCGCTCGAAGGATTCCTCCAGCCCGTCCGCGACCAGCGCGATCGTATGCCCGCGCCGCCGCAGCTCCCAGAGCGCTTCCTTCGCGCCGGGGATCATCTGCGCCGTGCGCACGACGCCGCCGCGCTCCATGCGCAGCTCGCTGCCCTCGTCGATGAGCGTGTCGCCGCTGTCGAAAAAGAGGATCGTCCTGCGCTTGGGCGGCTCCGGCTGCGGATGGCTCGCGATATGGCTCTCCAGCAGTTCCAGCGCCTCGATATAGCCCTGAAAATGCTTGCCGGCGATGGTGGCGATGCAGGCGGGAGACGTGTAGGAATGGCGGCGGAACTCCTCGCGGGAATGGATATCGGAAAGATGCACCTCGACCGTCGGCACGCCCACGGCCTTGAGCGCGTCCGGGATGGCCACGGAGGTGTGCGTGTACGCGGCGGGGTTGATCACGATGCCGTCAAAGCGGCGATAGGCCCCCTGAATGGCGTCCACGATATCGCCCTCATGGTTGGAGTGAAAAAACTCCGCCTGCGCGCCGTGCGCCGCGCACCAGGAAAGGATGAGGCGGCGCAGGTCGTAGAGGGAGGCGCTGCCGTAGATATCCGGCTCGCGCACGCCCAGCATGTTCAGGTTCGAGCCGTTGATGATGAGATATTTCATGCCCAGTCCTCCTCGATCCTCGCGACCGTCTCTCCGACGGTCGTATTCGCATAGCGCGCCTCGCACCAGCTCTCATACAGCGGCGCGCGCTCGGCAAAGAGCTGCTCCACGCCGCGCCCCTGCGAGAGGGGCCTGCCCGCGATGGGCAGCTCGGAGAGCGGGCGTTCGATATAGAGCACGGTGCAGTTTCGGCGCAGGATCTGCCTGTTTTCCGGAACGGTCACGATGCCGCCGCCCGTGGCGATGACGGCGCCGCTCTCCCGCGCGGCCATGCGCAGCGCCTGCGTTTCGACGGCGCGGAAGGCCCGCTCGCCCTCCTGCGCAAAGATCTCCGGGATGGGCCTGCCGGCCAATTCCACGATCAGCTCGTCGGTGTCGATGAACTTGCGCCCGGTGCGCTCGGCCAGCAGCCGACCGATCGAGCTCTTGCCGCTGCCGGGCATGCCGATGAGGGCGATGGAGCGCATGGAGCGCTGCACAGCGGCGGCGATGTCGGCGACGGGGTCGGGCTCGTCCGGGCTGCGCAGGCCCCAGATCTCCGCAGCCTTCACCGCCTGCGCGGCCAGCATGCCGATGCCCCCGCGGCATTCGATGCCCAGCGCCTCGGCCTGCAGAAGCAGGCTCGTCCGCGCGGGGTTGTAGATCGCATCCAGCACAAGGCGGCACTGCGGAAACGCGCGCAGATCCACCGGGGCGGCTTCCACCTCCGGGAACATGCCCACCGGCGTCGTATTCACGACGACCGCAGCGTCGGCGTGCAGATGCAGGTTTTCATAATTGTTTTCGCCCCTGCGGGAGACGACGACGCATTCCATGCCCCTGTCCGCCAGCACGGCGCACGCCGTCTTGCTCGTGCCGCCGCTGCCGAGGATCAGCGCCTTCTTCCCGGTCAGGTGCGCGCTTTCGCCCAGCAGCCATGCAAAGCCGAAATAATCCGTGTTGTGGCCGATGAGCGCGCCGCCCGGCCCGCGCACGATGGTGTTCACGCTGCCGATGCGGCGGGCTTCCGGCGAGATCTCGCTCAAAAAGGGGATGACCGTCTCCTTGTAGGGGATCGTTACGTTCATGCCGGCAAGATCGCCCTGCAAAAACGCGGGGATCTCCTCTTCCTCCATGGGATAGAGCTTATATTCGTAATCGCCGATGAGGGCGTGGATCTGCGGCGAATAGGAATGCCCCAGCCTGCGCCCGATCAGCCCGTATCTGCCCTTCATCGCGCCACCTCGGAATACGTGCCCAGATATTGGAACCGAGCGCACGCGCTCTCGATGTCCTCGAGCATTTCCAGGAAATCCGGCGAGGCCGCGCTGCATTCCAGATCGAAATAGAACATGAATTCAAAATCGCTCCCCGGCAGCGGGCGGGATTCGAGCTTTTTCAGATTCACGCCCAGCGCATAGAAGCGGCCCAGCACGGCGTAGAGCGAACCGGGCTCATGCGGCAGGATCATGGAAAGCGAGGTCGTATCCGCCCCGGGGTAGATCTCCGGCTCTTTGGAGATGCAGATGAAGCGGGTGAAATTGCTCGCGCTGTCCTGCACGCCGCTCTCGAGCTCCTGCAGGTCGTAGAGCTCTGCGCAGCTGCTCGAGGAAAGCGCCGCCAGATCTCTCCTGCCGGAGGAGGCCACGATCTTCGCCGCCACAGCCGTGTTCTCCACCGCCGTGGCCTTCACGCCCATGGCCTTGAGATATCCCTCGCACTGCGCCAGCGCCTGCTCGTGCGAGACGACCTCTTTGATCTCGCCCTTGGCTGCGCCCCGCAGCGCGAGCAGGCAGTGGTCCACCTTCAGCCGGGCGGAGCGCACGATGGTGAAATTATACTGCGCCAGCAGGTCGTACACGCGGTTGACCGAGCCGGCGGTGGAATTTTCCATCGGCAGCACGCCGTAGCGGCACAGTCCCTGCTCCACTGCGCGGAACACGTCCTCAAAGGTGGCGAAGTGCATGATCTCCGGGCGCTTGAACATGCGCTGGCAGGCGATCTGCGAATAGGCGCCCTCCACGCCCTGACAGGCGACCGGCGCCCGCTCCGGGAAGAGCGCGTCCGTGCGCCGCATCGCCTCGACGAGCCTGCCGCGCAGCTCGCCCGCACCCGCGTTCAGGCGGCGCTGATAGGCGCTGGAGAGGTTCATGAGGGTGGAAAAGAGCTGTTCGGTGAAGAGGCGCAGCTCCTCCCCGGCCAGCTCGCCCACCTGCCCGAGCTTCGCCCGCTCGCGCGCGGGATCGCGCACGGGCATGTTGTTCGCCTTTTTCCACGCGGCCACGTCGGTCGAGATCTGCATGCGCTCGGCAAAGAGGCGCACGAGCTCCTTATCCACAGCGTCGATCCTCTGTCTGCATTCCTTCAGATCCATCCTGTATCACTCCTTATCGGCTTGCTGTCGGTAGTTTTTCATCGGGAGAGGAGCAGATCGCACAGCGCGAGCGCCGCCGCCGCTTCCATCACGGGTACGGCGCGCGGCACGATGCACGGGTCGTGCCGGCCTTCGATGCGCAGCTGCGTCTCCTCCATTTTTGCCATATCCACGCTCTTTTGCGGCCGGAAGATCGACGGCGTGGGCTTGAGCGCCGCGCGGAACACGATGGGCATGCCGGAGGAGATGCCCCCCAGCGCGCCGCCGTGGTGGTTCGTTTCCGTGCGCACCGCGCCTTCCCGCAAAACGAACGCGTCGTTGTGCTCGCTGCCGCGCATGGCCGCGCAGCCAAACCCCGCGCCAAATTCCAGCCCCTTGACGGCGGGCACGCCGAACACGGCCTGCGCCAGCCTGTTTTCCACCCCGTCGAACATCGGATCGCCCAGCCCGGCGGGGAAGCCCACCGCGGCGGTCTCGATCACGCCGCCCACGCTGTCGCCGTCCTCCTTCGCCGCGCGGATGACCTGCGCCATCTCTTCGGCGGCGCGCTCCTCCAGCACGGGCAGCGCGCCCGGCAGCACGGCGTCTATCTCCGGCTGTATCGGGTCAAAGCGACGGTCAAACGCCGGGCCGATCTGCAGGATATGCGCGCCGATGCGCA
>JAUMYC010000065.1 GCA_030528845.1 Eubacteriales bacterium | reverse complement strand
GCCGCGAGGATATACTTGGAGGTGTCCAGCGGATGCACGCCCACGCGTTCGCAGGTCGCGCCCTCGCGCATCTCGCATTCGCGATAGCCGCTCACCTGCATGGAGAGCGCGCCGCGCCCGCCGGAGAGGATGCTCAGCTCGGTGGGGAAATCCACGCTCGTCGCGGCGGGGATGGTGGCCGTCATGCGCACGCTCTCGCCGGCGGATTCCGTCTGCGTGACCTCGCCGCGCATGGCCGCTACCCTTGCGAGCACCTTGCCGCCCGTGTCCGCCGGCACGGTGATGCGCGCGCTGAGCATGGGCTCGAGCAGCACGGAGCCGCCCCGGCGCAGGCCGTCGAGGAAGGCGACGGGGGTCGCCACAATGAAATCGAGCGGATGGGTGTGGATGAGGTGGTGGTTTCCGCCCACGAGGGTGATCTTCACGTCGTCCACGCGCCAGCCGAGCATGCCCTGACGGATAGCCAGCGGGATGGCCTGCTGCACCTGATGCTGATAGCGCGGCATGATATCCCGCGAGGGGACGACGCTTTCAAACACCACGCCGCTGCCGCGCGGAAGCGGCTCGATCCAGAATTCGATGATGGCCCAGCAGGGCTTGGGCATGGTGTAAGCGTAAAAGCCGGTGGCCGCCTCGCGGATGGTCTCGCGGTAGATGATCTTCGGCGGGCCGAACGAGACCTTGAGCCCCCAGCGGCTTTCCAGCATTTCGGAGACGACGTCGAGCTGGATTCGGCCGGTGATGCGCATCTGTATGCCGCCGCCCGTCTTGACGGCGCCCAGCAGCGGATCCTCCGCGCAGAGTACCTGCAGCGCCTTGTCCAGCGCGGGCGCGTTCTTCGGGTCGTCCGGCTCCACGGAGACGGTGATGAGCGGCTCCTTCATGCGGCCGGAGCTCGCCTTGCGCCCCAGCAGCGCCTCGTCGCCGAGGATCGCGCCGGTGCGGATATCGCCGAGGCCGTAGACCAGCGCGATGTCGCCCGCCTTGATCTCGCCCAGATCCTTGCCCTTGCCGTCCACGCTCAGCGCGCGGATCTGCGTCACCTTGCGCTCCACGGGCGGCTGTTTCACGCCGAATTCGTTTTCGGCCGTCGGCACGAGCAGCGGCTCGCGGTTTTTCAGCGCGCCGGAGAACAGCCGCACGCGCGCCGCGCGGCCCATGACCGGGTCGGAATGATCCAGAGAGAAGACGATGCCGCAGAGGGGGCCGTTCGCATCGCCCCCGGGCGCGGGCAGAAAGGCGCAGACCGCGTCCAGAAGGGCCTCCACGCCCTCGTCCTGCAGCGCAGAGCCGCAGATGATCGGATGCGCCTTGCCGGCCTTGGTCAGCGCGCCGAGCGCGCTCAGAAGCCTGTCGCGCGCGTAGATCTCGCCGGAGATATAGGCTTCCAGCGCCTGCTCGTCCTCCTCGGCCAGCAGCGCCATGACGGCTTCGTCGTCGCGGATGTCCACAGCGCACGCGGACAGCTGCGCCTGCGCCTGCGCGATGGCCTCGGCCGGGTCGGCCCGGTCGCATTTGTTGATGAAGAAGAGATAGGGGATGGCCTGGTCGCGCAGGGCTTCGCAGATGAGCTCGGTCTGCGGCTGCACGCCCTCCGCCGCGCTCAGCAGCACCACCGCTCCGTCCAGCGCCCACATCGCGCGCTCGATCTCGGCGGCGAAATCGGCATGGCCGGGGGTGTCCAGCAGGCGGATCTCCACATGCTTCCATTGCATGGGCGCGCAGGCGCTGCGCACGGAGATGCCCCTCCTGCGCTCGATGTCCAGGTTGTCCGTATGCGCCGTGCCCGCGTCCACAGAGCCCTCCTTGCGGATAGCCCCGCAATGTGAGAGCATGCGCTCGGTCAGGCTCGTCTTTCCCGCGTCGACATGGGCAAATACGCCGATATTGCGCACGTTTGCCAAGCGTTTCCCTCCCCTTGGAAAAATCGGTTGCACCCTCTCTTTATATCACGTTTGCCTGCGCCGCGCAAGCCTTGGCACAAAGAGAGCGGGCGCGGAATACACTGTAGAGGATCCAACGACGAAGGGGGAACATTCTATGGCTGAAACGGTTTCTGCTTTTTCCTGCCCGGCGGGGGCAAATGCCTATGTTTTGCGGCAGGGCGACACCCTTGCCACGATCGCCGCGCGCTACGGCGTGACTGTGGCGGATATCCGCCGCATCAATCCCGAGCTGATCGGCGACGCAAAGCCCGGCGACGCGATCTGCGTGCCCTCTCTGCGCTGTCCGAACGGAACGCTCTACGTCGTACATAAAGGGGATACCCTTACCGCCATTGCAAAGAAGTTCGGCGTCACCGTGGCGCAGATGACCGCGGCGAACCCGTTCATCGACCCGGACGTGATCGCCATCGGACAGGTGCTGTGCGTGCCTGTGCGCGAGGAGGAGCCCGATACGCCCGCGCCGAAGCCCGACACTCCCTCCGCCCCGGAAAGCGGCGGAGAGACCGTTCTGCGCGTCTGTATCGACGTGGTGAAGTACACGGTGAAGTCCGGCGAGTCGTACAGCGACCTGCTGGTCAAGACGGGGCTTTCCTATCTGCTGTTCCGCCTGTTCAATCCGGAGCTCAAGCCCGGCCGGCTCTATGTGGGGCAGGAATATTACGCGCCGAAGGAGAGCCCTTGCTGCGCGACGACGGCGGGCAGGATGTATCTTCTGCAGCCCGGCGAGGATCTGCAGACGGCGGCGGGCAATCTGGGCGTGTCCGTGGGCGCGCTGCTGAGCAGCAACCCGAACCTCGCGCCCGCGGATTTCACCGAAGGCACCACCGTGCGCTACTGAGGCTGTTTTCTCCGCAAACAAAAAAACCAGACCGGCGCTTTTGCCGGTCTGGTCTGTGTTTTATGTTGTCAGCTCTGCGGGGCGAGAGTGTCCAGCATCTGAGAGAGCGCCTCGCATTCCTGCGCGATGCGCACCCCGTCCTTGCTCTTGACGGCCTTTTTCAGGCGGCTGCAGACCTCGTCCAGGCGCTTTCTGTCCTCCCGGCTGAGCTTCTTGGAGATCTCGTTCGCGCGGTAGAGCAGCGTCTCGGCCTCGTGCATGGCGTTCGCCTCGTCCTTGCGCCGCTTGTCCTCCTCGGCATACTGCTGCGCGTCGCGGATGGCGCGGTCGATCTCGGCCTGCGAGAGGTTGGAGGAGGCGGTGATGGTGATCTCCTGCTGGCGGCCGGTGGCCATGTCGCGCGCGGAGACATGCACGATGCCGTTGGTGTCGATCTCGAAGGTGACCTCGATCTGCGGCGTGCCGCGCATGGCGGGGCGGATGCCGCTGAGGCGGAAATTGCCCAGCAGGCGGTTGCCCGCGGTCATGTGCCGCTCGCCCTGAAAGACCTTTACTTCGACGGAGGTCTGGAAATTGGCCGCAGTGGTATAGATCTCGCTGCGCTTGATGGGCAGCGTGGTATTGCGGTCGATAATTTTGGAGAACACGCCGCCGACGGTCTCGATGCCGAGAGAGAGCGGGTTCACGTCGATGAGCAGAAGGCCGGTGACCGTGCCGGCCAGCACGCCCGCCTGCAGCGAGGCGCCCATGGCCACGCATTCGTCCGGGTTGATGCCCTTGAACGGCTCCTTGCCCATGAAATTTTTGATCGCCGTCTGCACGGCGGGGATGCGGCTGGTGCCGCCCACGAGCAGCGTCTTGGAGATCTGCGCGGGGCTCAGCGCTGCGTCGGCGAGCGCCTGCCGCACCGGGCCCATGGTCGCCTCCACGAGGCTGGCCGTGAGCTGGTCGAACTTTGCGCGCGTGACGGTCGTCTCCAGATGATGCGGGCCCTTTTTGTCCGCCATCAGGAAGGGCAGGTTCACCTGCGTTTCCATCATGCCGCTGAGCTCGATCTTCGCCTTTTCGGCGGCCTCGCGCAGCCGCCAGTAGGCCGCGTTGTCCCTGTGGATGTCCAGGCCGCTCTCGCGCCGGAAGATATCGGCCAGATATTCCGTGAGCGCGCTGTCAAAATCGTCGCCGCCGAGGCGGTTGTTGCCCGCCGTGGCGAGCACTTCGATCACCCCGCCGGAAATTTCCAGCACGGAGACGTCGAACGTGCCGCCGCCCAGGTCGTACACCATCACCTTCTGCGCCTGCTCCTTGTCCACGCCGTAGGCCAGCGCGGCTGCGGTGGGCTCGTTGATGATGCGCTGCACGTTCAGCCCGGCAATGGTGCCGGCGTCCTTGGTGGCCTGCCGCTGGGAGTCGGTGAAATAGGCGGGCACGGTGATGACGGCGTCGGTCACGCTCTCGCCGAGATATTCCTCTGCGTCCCGCTTGAGCTTTTGCAGGATCATGGCGGAGATCTCCTGCGGCGTGTAGCGCTTGTTGTCGATGCTGACGCGATAATCCGAACCCATTTCGCGCTTGATGGAGCTGACCGTGCGGTCCGGATTGGTCACGGCCTGCCGCTTTGCCGCCTGACCGACCAGCCGTTCTCCATTCTTGGCGAAGGCAACGACGGAGGGCGTGGTGCGCCCGCCGGTCTCGTTGGGAATGATCACGCATTCCCCGCCTTCCATCACAGCGACGCAGGAATTGGTCGTGCCAAGATCGATGCCGATAAGTTTAGACATGCAAAAATTCTCCTTCAAAGGGCGTGGTGGGCTTTTTAAGCCTGTTTGCAACAGTATAGTCCGTGCTTTTGAACAGGCTGTACAGAAACTGTGGCAATTTGTAGAATTTACGCCTGTGCGGCTTCGAGCAGAGAGAGGACGACGGCGGCGGAGGCGATGGAGGCGGTCTCCGTGCGCAGGATGCGCTCGCCCAGAGTCACAGCCTGCGCGCCCGCATCGATGGCGCTCTGGGCCTCTTCCGGGCTGATGCCGCCCTCCGGCCCGATGAGCACGCCCACGTCGCGCGCCTGCGGGGCCTGCGCGAGGGCAGCGGCCAGAGTGCGCCCCTGCGCGCTTTCCCACGGCATGAGCATCAGCTCGCGCTGCGCCATGTCGGCCAGAGCGCTCTTGAAGGGCATGGCCTGTTCGACCTTGGGACAGGCGGAGCGGCCGCATTGCTTCACGGCCTCCCGCGCGATGCGCACGAGGCGCGCGTCCTTGCCGGCCTTGCCCGCCTTTGCCACGCAAAAGCGCATCTCCACCGGCACGATGCGGCACACGCCCAGTTCCGTCAGCTTCTGCGTGATCCATTCCATTTTATCCGCCTTGGGCAGCCCCTGATACACCGTCACGCGCGCGATGCTCTCGCGGGAGGGGGCGGGGGAGTCGATGGTAAAGGCGGTCTGCTTGGGGTCGATCTTGGTGAGCGTGCCGAGAAAGGCGTGTCCTTCGCCGTCGATCAGGCGTGCCTGCTCGCCCTCGCGCAGCCGCAGCACCCTTGCGGCGTGCGCGCTCTCCTCCGCGTCGAGGAAGCCCTGCTGCCCTGCGGCGAGGCCGGGCGCGATAAAAAAGCTGTGCATGCGTGTTCCTCCTGTGTGCAAAGGGGAGAGTTATTCCTTCGGGCGCGCGGCCATGGCCACCCATTCGCCCTTGCGGCGGATCTCCGGCTGCGCGTAGCCCGCCTCCTGCAGCGCGGCGAGCACCTTTTCCTCGCGCTCGTTGGCGATGCCGGAGCAGATGAACAGGCCGCCCTCGGCGATGCAGGTCTTCGCAGGGCCGCACAGGCCGCAGATGACGTCTGCGATGATATTGGCGACCACCACGTCGGCCTTGCGGTCCACGACCTCGAGCAGGTCGCCCTGGCGCACCTCCACCTTGTCCGCGCAGCCGTTGCGCTCCACGTTCTCCTTGGCGACCTTCACGGCCAGATGGTCGATGTCCGTGGCCAGCGCCGTGCTCGCGCCGCATTCGATCGCCGCGATGGCGAGGATGCCCGAGCCCGTGCCGATGTCGATCACGCTCGCGCCGGGCTGCATATATTCCTCGATCAGCTCTACGCACAGCGCGGTCGTCTCGTGCGTGCCGGTGCCGAAGGCCATGCCGGGGTCGATCTCGAGCACCTTGTCGCCCTCCTGCGCCTCGTAGGCCTCCCAGCCGGGCTTGACGACCATATGCTTGCCCAGACGGAAGGGCTTATAGTCCTTTTTCCAGAATTCGGCCCAGTTTTCGTCGTCGATGCCGTCGGTCTCGATCTCCATCTTGCCAAGGGGCATGACGCCTGCGAGCTCGCGCTTGAGCCGTTCGAGCTCGCTGCGGATCTGCGCGAGCACGTCGCCCGCGTGCACCGCCGCGCTGTAATACGCCGTGACGCACACGTCCTCGCGCATTTTCGCCGCGATGGACGCGTCCATGATATCCCACATGCCCGCGGGCCTGTGTTCTTCGTCAAAGTCGCGCTTGTCTTCGATCTGCGTGCCGCCGAACGCGCCGCAGTCGATCAGCGCCTGAGAGACCAGTTCCGAGCCTTCCGTAGTGGTGAGCACTGTTACCTTCAGCCAATCCATTTGTGTTTCTCCTTTTGCCGTATTGCGGAAAACGGGGCGCCGCTTGGATTTGCGAGGCCCCGGCAGGGTGTTGTATGAAAAATAGAGCCCGTGCGGCGCTCAGAGCGTGCCGAAGAGCCTGTCTCCTGCGTCGCCCAGACCGGGCACGATGTAGCCGTTCTCGTTGAGGTGCGAATCCACCGCAGCGATGTACAGATCCACGTCGGGATGCGCTTCCTGCAGCGCGCGCACGCCCTCCGGCGCGCCCAGCAGGCACATCATGCGGATGTTGGCGCAGCCGCGCTTTTTCAGCATATGGAGCGCTTCCACGGCGGAACTTCCCGTAGCGAGCATCGGATCGCACACGATGAGCAGCCGCTCGGTCACGTCCGCAGGCAGCCTGCAGAAGTATTCCACGGGCTTGAGGGTCTTTTCGTCGCGGTACAGGCCGATATGGCCGATCTTCGCCGCGGGGATGAGCTGCATCAGGCCGTCCACCATGCCCAGGCCCGCGCGCAGGATCGGCACGATGGCCAGCTTTCTGCCGGAGATCACGCCCGCCTTGCAGCGCCCGGTGGGGGTCTCAATCTCGATCTGTTCCGTGGGCAGCCCCCGCGTGAGCTCATATCCCATCAGCATGGAGATCTCCGTCAGCAGCTCGCGGAAGTCCTTCGAGCCCGTCTCTTTTTTGCGCATGATGGTCAGTTTGTGTTGAATGAGGGGATGATCATTGATGTATACATTGCCCATGAGCAGCGCCTTCTTATGTTTAAAATTGCCTATTCAGTATACCATCCGCCGCCTGTTCGTGCAACGGATGCGGTGTGAATTGTTTGCTGTGCGCTCAGGGCAAAAGCGTCTGCGGGTCGCACAGCTGCCCATGCGCGCGGTATTCGATATGCACATGCGCGCCGAGCTCCGCTTCGCAGGGGGCTGCGCCCGCCGCGCCCAGCACATCGCCCGCGAGCACCTGCTGCCCCTCGCGTACGGCGCAGGAGGAGAGCGAGCGATAGACGACGCTCGTCCCGTCCGAGCCCACCGTGACGCTCGTGCCCCAGAGCGCGTCGCGTTCCACGCGCAGCACCGTGCCCGGCAGCAGCGCCGCTGCCTCTTCGCAGGCGACATCCAGCCCGTTGTGCGTCTTCCACAGGCCCGGCGCGCCGTGCCAGACGGGCTCCTCCGGCGCAAAGGGGCGCAGGAAGAGCGCCTCTCCCGCAAAGCGCGGGGCAGGAGACAGGCCCTGCGCCGGGGCGGCTGCGGGGGCGGCGGGCCCGGGCAGGCGCAGCACGATCAGCGTGACCAGCAGGCAGAGCGCAAGCATCAGCCACGGCGCGCAGCGTTCCCAAAGAGCGTTCATCGGATATCACCTCCGGGAAATTCTCCCCGGCCTGCGGCGTGTTGATGCAGCAAGGCGCGCGCCGACGCAAAAAAAACGTCCCTCTCCGCATGGGAAAGGGACGCTCATGTGTGTTTTTACGGCTTTGCGAGATAGGCCTGCTTCACGCACGCCTGATGCAGCGGACAGACGTTGTCCGTTTCGTGCGTGCGGCTGTTGAGGAAGTGGATGCAGAAATGGCCTTCCAGACCGTTGTCCAGCCCGGTCTCTTCGCCGTGGCCCTTGCCGTTCATGGAAGCGGCATAGTACACGCCGTCGATCACGACCCAGATCGCTCTGCGATCCCAGCTTTCCACGCCGCCGTACAGGCTGAGCATGGTCTTGGTGTCGGAGGTGGAAACGGTCTCCATGTCGGCGTGGTTGATGCCGCCCTTGCGGCGCACGTTAAAGGAGCGGCCCGTCTCGACGTCGACGACCTTGGCATACGTGCCGCGGCCGAGGATCTCCTGAATGTCGCTCTTGAACCAATCGGCCAGAACGACCTGCTTCTCCGGCTCGATCGCCGCCTTGCTCAGAAGAGAGGTGGGCAGATAGCCGAGGCGGCTGTCCGTGGTGTAGAGCTTGGCCCAGCCGCTCTTGACCTGCGTCACGAGCACCTTGGTGCCCTTGCGCAGCGCCGTGATCGGCTCGGATTCGGTGCTGCAGGCGGAATAGAGGTAGGTGTCCTTCGCCGTGTAGCAGATCAGCTTTTCGTCGCCGGGCATCTCGGTATTCTCCGGCAGCGTGTTGTCGTCTTTTTCTTCTTCGACCGGCTGGAGAAGAGCCTTGGGGACATAGCCCTCCGTGCCGTTGAAGAGGATCCTGGCCCAGTCGCCGCTCACCTTGGTGCAGATGACGGCGGCCCCGGCCGGGATCGTAACGAGGGGAGCAGAAGCAGAATCCGCCTTTTCATAGAGCGGGAACTCGCTCGTGGTGATGGCCACGATGCCCTTCGCCGCCTCGGGCGCCGTATCGGCCGGAGGGGGAGTGGGCTCGGCGGAATTGGTGGAGTCGTTTTCGCCGATCTCCGGAGTGGGCAGCGGCGTGGCCTCCGGCGCGGGCGCGACGGGCTCCTGGCCGGGGACGTTCAGGTCGGTGGTCAATTTGCTCTTGAGCGCATAGCCGACCGTGCCGTCATATTTGACATAGCACCAGTCGTCCTTGATCATGCCGACGGTCATGAGGGAATTTTGCGGGGCCTTTCTCAAAAGCTCGCTTTCTGTGGAAGGGCTTTTATAGACGTTGCAATATTCCGCCTGCACGCGCACTTTGATCAGCGTGTTGGCCAGCGCTTCCGTACCGCAGGAGCAGAGCACGAGCAGGGCGACGAGCGCCATGGCCAGCGTGCGCCGCAGCCAACGGCCGGGCTGTGAGTTTGCGTTCATGTGAAACCTCCATTCATGTATGGACAGGGATTTCCAGTCACGGCTATAGTATATTACAAAATTGTTGCGCGTGCAAGGGGAGGGACGGGAAGAATATGGCATAATTGGAGCGAAACGGTAAAATCCGGCGTTGTTTTGTGAGGATTTTACGCAAATATTTTGTTTTTTGGGCAGAACACCTGCAAATTCGGCGCAAGGTCAGATCTGGTTCAGGCGCGCGTTGAAGCGGTCCGTCAGGATGCGCGCGGCGCTGAAGCCCTGCTGCTTGAGGCGCAGGTTGCGCGCGGCGACCTCCAGAACGACGGCGAGGTTGCGCCCGGGGTGCACCGGGATGACCAGCCGGGGGATCTGTACGCCGAGGATGTCGGTGTATTCGTCCTCCAGCCCCATGCGGTCGTATTCCTTGCCCTGCCGCCAGTGCTCCAGATGCACCACCATTTCGATCGGCTTTTCGCGCACGACCGCGCCGATGCCGTACATGGTGGAGATGTCGATGATGCCCACGCCGCGGATCTCCATGAAATGGCGGATCATCTCCGGCGCGTCGCCCACGAGGGTGTCGGCCACGCGCTTGATGTCCACCACGTCGTCGGCCACGAGCCTGTGCCCGCGCTTGACCAGCTCCAGCGCGGCTTCGCTCTTGCCCACGCCGCTCTCGCCCGTGATCATCACGCCCACGCCGTGTACGTCCACCAGAACGCCGTGGCGGGAGATGGAGGGGGCGAGCTCCTTGTTGAGCCAGGTGATCATCTCCATGACCACCTGCGTGGTGTCCTTTTGGGAGAGGAACACGGCGATGCCGCGCTGCCGGGCCTTTTCCAGCAAGAGCGTGTCGCATTCGATCTGATGGCAGATGATGATGCAGGGGATGTCGTAGGAGACGAACTGGCTCAGGCGCTCCTCGCGCAGCTCCGGCGAGAGCTGCCTCAGATACGTCAGCTCCACCTTGCCGAAGAGCTGCGGGCGCTCCCATGCAAAATACTGCCAGAAGCCGGCCAGCTGCATGCCCGGGCGGTTGATGTCGCTGTTTTCGATGGGGAGCTCCTCGCCCGTGGCCGGGTTGAGCACTTCAAATTCCATTGCTTTGATGAACCTGTCGACCTGGATCATATCCTTTGCCTCCCAAAAATCATTGCGTGTGTGTTTTGCAGGGGGTGCGTTTCTTATACAGGGGCGATCCGGCCCTCCCGCAGCCAGCGCTCCAGCAGCCGCGCAAGGCCGTCCTGGGCGTTGGAGGGGGCCACGGCCGGGGCGCGGCGCAGGATCTCGACGCGGGCGTTGGCCATGACATAGCCATGGCCTGCAAAATGCAGCATGCCCAGATCGTTCTCCCCGTCGCCGAAGGCGGCGATCTCCTCGCGCCGCAGGCCGTATTCTTCGGCCAGAGCGGCCAGCGCCTCGGCCTTGTCCGCCTGCGCGTGAAAGATCTCGATGTAGTTGGGCCGCGATATGGCGCAGCGCAGCCTGTCGCCAAAATGCGCCTGCAGCCGCTCGGCCCGAAGGCGCGTCTGCTCTCTCTCGCCGATGACGAGCAGCTTGTCGGCCTCGCCGCGCAGCCAGCGCGCGACGGGCATGCCCACGGCGCTGCCCGGCAGGCCGATGGAGGCCGCATAGGCGCGGGAGAAGTCGTTTTCCTCTTCATAGAAATAGGCGCCGTTTTGGTAGGTCTGCACATGCCCGCCCAGCTCCTGCGCGAGGGCGGCGGCCTCCCGGGCGAGCGCTTCCGGCACGCGCCATGCGCGCACGACCTCGCCCGTCAGCGCGTCGGCGATCTGCCCGCCGTTATAGCCGATGACCGGCGCGTTCACGCCCAGCGCGAGCGCTGTGCCGCGCATGGCCTGCGGCATGCGGCCCGAGGCCAGCACAAAGCGCGCCCCGCGGCGCATGACCTCCTGCACGGCGTCTTTTGTGCGCGGGCTGAGCTCTCCCCGCTCGTTCAGGAGCGTGTCGTCTATGTCCGCTGCGATCAGCCGGATCGCCAAGGGGCTTCACCTCGCCTTTTTTGCGTTATCGTATGCTCGCGTTGCACTTTGCGTAAATGGGCTTCATCGGCGGCTCCGTGCAGCGCTCGAGCGCTTCCTGCGGCGCG